>NZ_DAISXK010000023.1:0-45832 GCF_036825875.1 Paucihalobacter sp.
GTGACCCTCAACAGTTTTCAAGACTGCCGCATTCGACCGCTCTGCCATTTCTCCATTATAACCAGCAGACTTGCTGCCCCTGAAGCTTAAGCATCGGTCGTGCGTGCTTAAGCGGGTGCAAATATAATCCCCTTTTTATATCTATCAAATAAAATAGATTAAAAAATTAAAATGTTTTTTGAAGTTTGAGGTGTTCCCAATTCAGTTCGTTAGTGATTATTATTTTAATAAATAAATCTTGAGATTCAATTTTTTACGGTTCTAATTGTAACTTTGCAAAAAAAAGATTGTGGAAATATTAGAAAAACTCCAATGGCGTTATGCTACCAAAAAATTTAATCCCGATAAAAAGTTAAGCGACACGCAACTAAATGTGCTTATTCATGCGTTTAATTTAACTGCGACTTCGTATGGTTTGCAAACCATGAAGTTGGTTGTAGTGGCGAAACAAGAATTAAAAGACAGTTTGTTATCTACAGCCTATTTTCAAAAGCAAGTGGTACAAGCTTCCCATGTGCTGGTTTTATGTATTCAGAACGACATTTCAGAAACCGATGTTGATAATTATTTTGATGCTGTAAGTACTACCAGAGAAACTCCTGAAACGATTTTATCGCCTTACAGAAATCAATTAAAATCTACCATCGGCAGTATGCAACATTCTACAAAGCGAGAATGGGCTATTAGACAAACTTACATCGCCCTTGGTAATTTAATGACAGTATGCGCAATAGAAAACATCGACAGTTGCCCGATGGAAGGTTTCGTGCCAGAAAAAGTAGATGAAGCACTTAACTTAAAAGCGCACAATTTAACATCAGTCTTATTACTACCAGTTGGCTTTAGAGCAGACGACGATATGTTTTCAACCTTTAAAAAAGTGCGCAAACCCATTGAGGAGGTTGTTATAAGCCTATAATTATTATTACCTTTAGCTTCTAAATTTTTACTATGCCAGGATTTGAATTATTTGGTGATCAAGAACGACATGAGGTAAACGACGTGCTAAACAATGGTGTACTGATGCGCTTTGGTTTTGACGGTATGCGCAATGGCCATTGGAAGGCAAAGGAATTAGAAACGGCGTTACAAGAGCGATTTAAAGTTAAACATGCCCAAGTACTGTCTAGCGGAACCGCTGCGGTTACGGTAGCTTTAGCTGTTTCGGGTGTTGGTGCTGGTGATGAGGTTATTATGCCATGTTTCACTTTCGTAGCCAGTTTTGAAGGCGTGATTGCTTTAGGCGCTATTCCTGTTTTGGTGGATATTGACGATACATTGACTTTAGATATTGAAGCTGTTAAAAAAGCCATCACGCCAAAAACAAAAGCCATCATGCCTGTGCACATGTGCGGGAGTATGGCAAATTTAAATGCCTTACAAATTATTTGTAAAGAGCATCAACTCCTATTAGTGGAAGATGCCTGCCAGGCTATTGGCGGAACTTATCGTGGTAAACCCTTAGGAAGTATTGGTGATGCTGGCACTTTTTCATTCGATTTTGTAAAGACCTTTACCTGTGGCGAAGGTGGTGCCGTTATCACTGATAATGCTGAATTTGCCAAAGCAGCTGATCATTATTCCGACCACGGTCACGATCATGTTGGCAACGATAGAGGCGCTGAAGCACATCCGTTTTTGGGTTATAACTATCGCATTTCAGAATTAAATGCGGCCGTTGGCCTGGCACAAATTAAACGATTTGACGAATTTATCGGTCTTCAAAAAAAGAATTATACCATCATCAGAAATGAACTGTCTAAAATCCCCGAAGTAGTATTTAGAACCGTTCCCGAAGGCGGTGAAGAAAGTTATGCCTTTATCAATTTTTTCTTACCGAGTTTAGAAACCACAAGGCAAGTCGCTGCGGCGTTTAAAGCTGAAGGCATTGATGCTTGTTTTCATTATTACGATAACAATTGGCATTATGTGCGCAAATGGCAGCATTTGTTGGAAGCGAAGAGTTTGTTTCCACTATCAGATGAACTAAAATCTGGCCTAGCCAAACTGAATCTGCAAGATTTTATACAGTCAGATCATTATATAGGAAGAAACCTTTCTTGCCTTATAAAACTGTCATGGACCGAAGCAGAAGTGACTCAACGTGTCAAGAACATGGCAAAATGTATATTAGCAGCTTTATAAAACTGCATGGATTGGCTGTTTAGATTATAAATTTTCTTAAAAATGCTTAGCTTTTTAATTTTAAAATTAGTGTCAGATTTTTTCTACAGTTTTTGGTATAAATTTGTTAACTAATACATAATCAGTATTTTATTATTTTAATATTTTTTTAAAATGTTACATATGTTATAGCATTTGTTACATATGTTATAGCCGAATAATTGTTACCTACCTAATTTTGAGTTGTTACCATTAAAACAATTCAGATGACACTAAAGAACTTATTAGGTGTGCTGTTCGCAACCGGAATGTTGTTAAATATAACAGCACAAACCAGCAGTATTAATTACAAAGCTATTATTAAGGACAACCTTGGGAACGTGGTGGCCAACGACTTAATTTTAGTCGAGTTTACTATTTTACAAGGTCCTGGCGACACGGTGGTTTATAAAGAAAGTCATTCGCCAACTACAGATGCCAATGGTATAATTATTTTAAATATTGGTGAAGGCACGGCTATTACTGGTATTTTTTCCGATATTGATTGGGGTGAAGACACTCATTTTCTTAATACCAAAATTAACATTGGCGCTGGTTTGGTAGATATGGGCACCACTGCCTTTAACTATGTGCCTTATGCCAAACACGCCGAAAGTGCAGGTTTCAGCAAAAACAGTTGGGGTACCGCCGGTAACCAAGGCCTAGATGCCAGCACAAATTTTATTGGGACTACTGATAATAAAGATGTGGTTATTAAAAGAAATAATATTGAAGCAGGGAGATTAAATGATTCTAATACTAGTTTTGGTTTAGGGTCGCTTAATGCAAACACCACAGGAATTTCTAACACCGCAAATGGAAGAGATGCTTTATTTTCTAACACCACAGGAAATAATAACACCGCAAATGGAGTAAATGCTTTATATTCTAACACCAATGGAAGTTTTAACACCGCAAATGGAAGTAATGCTTTATATTCTAACACAACTGGAGGTAGTAACACGGCAAATGGAGCAGATGCTTTAAGAAGAAACACTACAGGATTTAGTAACACCGCAAATGGCGTAAATGCTTTATTTTCTAACACCACAGGAAATAATAATACCGCAAATGGAAGAAGTGCTTTATATTTTAACACCACAGGATATTCTAACACTGCAAATGGAAAAGATGCTTTAGTTTTTAACACCACAGGATTTAGTAACACCGCAAATGGAGCAGATGCTTTAAATTCTAACACCACAGGAAATGATAACACCGCAAATGGAAGAGCTGCTTTAAATTCTAACACCACAGGCAATTTTAACACTGCAAATGGAAGAGCTGCTTTATTTTCTAACACCACAGGAAGCAATAACACAGCTATTGGTTTTGAAACTTTAAGAAATAACACCTCAAGTAATATGACGGCGGTAGGTTATCAAGCACTTTATTCTAACACCACAGGAAGTTCAAATACGGCAAATGGAAGAGACGCACTTTATTCTAACACTACAGGAAGTTTTAATACGGCAAATGGAAGAGACGCACTACGTTCCAACACCACAGGAGGTTCTAACACAGCAAATGGAGTACAGGCACTTTTTTCAAATACCACAGGGTTTAATAATACTGCAAATGGAATAGGTGCACTTTTCTCGAACACCACAGGGTTTAGTAATACTGCGAATGGAGGAGATGCACTTCGTGCCAACACCGCAGGAAATAGAAATACTGCAAATGGATCATCTGCACTTGGTTCTAACACCTCAGGAAATTTTAATACTGCAAATGGATCAGACGCACTTTATAACAACACAATAGGAAATAGTAATACTTCAAATGGATCATCTGCACTTTTTTCCAACACAATAGGAAATAATAATACTGCAAATGGAGTAACTGCACTTTTTTCCAACACAATTGGAAATAATAATACTGCCAATGGAGCTGCTGCACTTTTTTTCAACACCATAGGAAATTCAAATACGGCTATTGGGATGGATGCACTTCGTTCTAACACTACCGGAAATAATAACACTGCCATTGGCTTTGAAACTTTAAGAAATAACACCTCAAGTAACATGACCGCATTAGGTTTTGGGTCCTAAGTTCCAACACCACAGGAAATTCTAACACAGGTAGTGGATATTTAACACTAAGTTCTAATACCACAGGCTCAAGAAATACCGCTATTGGCAACGAAACTTTACGATTAAACACTACTGGAAACGCAAATACTGCGATAGGTAATGAAGCACTACGCTTCAATACTTCAGGCTATGATAATACCGCAATTGGCCAATATTCTTTATATTCTAACACCACAGGTGCATTTAATGCAGCAAATGGACCTAATGCATTATTTTTTAATACTACAGGCTCCCAAAATACAGCAGTCGGATATGATGCTTTACTTTATAAAAAGGCAAATAATGGCAGCACGGCATTGGGTTATGGTGCATTAAAATATGCTGACGACCGAACCGCTGGTGAATTTACTGCTAATACGGCTGTAGGTTATAATGCTTTAAGAGGTAGCACCACGGCGTCCAATAATACAGGGCTATACAATACAGGTAATGGTTTTCAAACCTTGCTTTCTAACACAATTGGCGAGAGTAATACTGCCGTTGGTGCTTTATCCATGGAAAAAAATACTTCAGGGAATTATAATTCGGCTATCGGATATTCAGCATTATATAATAACGCAAATGGAAATAACAATACTGCTTTGGGTTTTGGTGTATTGCTAAATAATATCTCTGGTAGCAATAACACAACTGTTGGACAGAGAGCATTAAGGAGTAATAATGCTAGCAATATGACCGCAGTAGGAGTAGAATCCTTGTATTCCAATACAACAGGAAACAGAAACACTGCAATGGGTTACCAAACATTAAGAACAAATACCACCGGTTTCAGAAATACTGCTTATGGCGAATGGGCTTTATTTTCAAACACAGTTGGAAATTCGAATACGGCTTCAGGAATTGCTGCACTTTACAATAATACTTCTGGCACTTACAATACTGCTCACGGTTATAATGCCTTATCACAGTTAACAACAGGCACCAATAACCTCGGACTCGGTTTTAGCGCACAAGTACCAAATGCTGCGGGAAGTAACCAAGTGCGCATTGGCAATACCAGTATCAGTTATGCTGGCGTTCAAGTGGGTTGGACCATCACCTCAGACCAACGCTGGAAAGACCACATTAGAAAATTACCATACGGCTTAGATTTACTAATGCAACTAAAGCCCGTGGATTACATTCGTAAAAATAACGAACACCAAACCCGCGAAATTGGGTTTATTGCCCAAGACCTAAAAGTCCTTTTAGAGGCTGTTGGCTATCAAGACCAAGGTTTACTTACCGCCGATGACGATGGTTTTATGAGTGTGCGCTATAACGATTTTATTCCTTTAATTGTTAATGCGGTACAGGAACAACAAGAAACGATTGAAACTTTAAAAGCCGAAAACACCCAACTAAAAGACATGATTTTGCAACTTCAAAATATAGAACAACGACTGTCTACTTTAGAAAATACTGGGTCACAGATAAACGAAGTAGTATTAGTAAAAAACTAATGATATGAAATTAATTTTTAAACAAATAGCAGTAACCCTTTGTATAATCAGTTCTTCTGCTCAGGCACAGGTGATTTTTAAATCTAGTATTGATAATGGTGGCGCATCTGCTGAAAGCACAGACGGTACCCAAATTTTATACACTATAGGCGAGGTGAATATGCAGGAATTATCAGCAGCAAGCCTAAAAGTTTCTGAGGGTTTTATTGGTCCTGCGTTTAAGGTTCAGGTAAGTCCGAAAATGCTCTTACAAGGTCCTATTTTGAACCCCATTACCGCAGGTTTAATGAATGACCAGCTCAGACAAAATGGTTTTCTCCCAACAACAAGTCCGTATCAAGATCAGGCGACCGTCAATGCTTCGGTTTTTAATGCAACTGGCGCCAACGCTATTGTTGATTGGGTTTGGGTAGAACTACGCGATGCTAGTAACCGTTCAAAATTAATCAATGCGCGTTCGGCATTACTGCAACGCGATGGTGATGTGGTAGATTTAGACGGAAACACAATTTTAAGTATGTACGCCGCTCCAACCAATTATTATGTGGTGGTGAATCATAGAAACCACCTGGGAGCCATGAGTCAGCCTAGTTTTCCACTCAAAGAAAAAGAGACTACCGTGGTTGATTTTTCAGGTGCTCAATTTTCAACTTTTGGCAATCATGCGCAAGCTATATTAAATAACGGAAATAAAGCGCTCTGGGCTGGAGATACCGCAGGCAACAATTTTGTAAGATTTTCGGGCGCAAATAATAACGCTAATGTTATAAAAGATTACATACTTGATGATGCCTCCAATGGCTTTAACTCGGTAACTTTTTCATCAAGTGGTTATCTAAATATCGACGTAAATTTAGATGGAGTTGGTAGATTTTCAGGCGCTGGAAATGATAGTAATATACTTAAAGATAATGTGTTGCAGTTTCCTGGTAATGCCTTTGGCTCGGTCACCTTCACAATTAATACAACGGTACCTAATACAAATTAATTTTTTAACCTTTAAAAGATATGAACATGAAAAAAAATTACCTCATTTTAACATTTTTATTAGTGGCGCTGGTAAGTGCCGCTCAATCTTATAAGTTCGGCATTGTAAACATTTCAGATTACAATTTTAAAATTGTTGCGGTTCCAGATTTTACCTCAAATGGCAACACCGATGCATCGGATGTTGGATTTACATTGGTGCTCCCAGCAGGCGAAGCAGACGCGGTTAATCCCGTAGGGCTATTTACAGGTCGAACTTGGGATATTTTTCAATTTGATTCGGCATTTTTAACCAATTTAGGTCTAGGTGATGGGACAAAAGATGTATTTCAATTTAATTTACCATCAGGACAAAGTATTGTATCGCACAGTACTGGTGATTACATCGATTTAGTAAGTTTTAATATTACCAATTCACCAGAAACTGGTGACATGTACTTGATGTCTAATTCAGATCCGATAGCCACTGGAGCCGGCGGTGTTTTAGATGCTTTTTATAATTCTAATATTGATGGCACTACTACTCAAGATTATTTCGGAGGTTTTGAAACAGGGTTGGAAAGTTTTTCATTCGCTACCTTAAGTGTCAGTAATGAAGATAAAATTAATTACAATGTATCGTTATTTCCTAATCCCGCAAAAACGGTTGTAAATATTAAATCAGATTCAGAGATTTTAAAGATTGAATGTTATGATTTACTTGGAAAAATGGTTTTAAATACGACTTCAAATAAAAACAGTATTGACGTCACCAATTTCCAATCAGGTATGTATCTGATAAAGATTTATACTACTAACGGAAAATTTATAGGAAGACTTATAAAAGATTAAACAGTGAGTTTAATAACTCACATAATCCACAATCTCCAATCCATACCCAATCATACCCACACGCTTGGTTTGTTGTGAGTTGGAGATCAGTCTTAATTTGTGAATGTTGAGGTCGTGTAGAATTTGAGCGCCAATACCAAAGTCT
The DNA here is from genome assembly GCF_036825875.1 of Paucihalobacter sp. Classification (NCBI taxonomy): domain Bacteria; kingdom Pseudomonadati; phylum Bacteroidota; class Flavobacteriia; order Flavobacteriales; family Flavobacteriaceae; genus Paucihalobacter; species Paucihalobacter sp. The sequence continues at coordinate 7,662 of NZ_DAISXK010000023.1, forward strand.
TTATGATCCATTTCTATGCGTGGGGCTTTTACAATTTTGCCTTCAACTTGTTCTTCTTTCAACTGATTGAGACGTTTTAATAAGTTCATAGATTGTGCCTGTTGGTTAATGAAAATAATAGCGCCTTTCCCAGCCTCATTTATCACCCGAAACATGTCATCCAGCTTTTGCTCAGCGTTATTGGTGAGCGTTCCTAAAATATCATTATTAACCAAGGTGGCATTTACTCTGGTAAGAACAGGCTCATTCATGGTCCATTCACCTTTAGATAAGGCAATATGCACCTGATTGTTTGTGGTTTGTTGATAGGCGCGCAAACGGAAATTTCCAAAGCGCGTTTCTAAATTAAAATCTTCCTTTTTCTCAATCAAACTATCGTGCTGCATACGGTAGGCCACCAAATCTTCGATAGAAACAATTTTCAGATCGAATTTTTTAGCGACTTGCATCAATTGCGGAAGTCTCGCCATGGTGCCATCTTCATTCATAATTTCAACGATTACACCCGCAGGTTTAAAGCCAGATAGTCTTGCAAAGTCGATGGCAGCTTCGGTATGACCTGTTCTTCTTAAAACACCGCCATCTTTGGCAACTAATGGAAAAATATGTCCTGGCCGCGCTAATTCAAATGGCTTGGTGTGGTCATCGATAAGTGCTTTTATGGTTTTTGCTCTGTCTGATGCCGAAATACCTGTGGTAACACCATTTCCTCGTAAATCAACTGAAACGGTAAAGGCAGTTTCCAAAGGATCAGTATTATTGTGAACCATCATGTGCAAGTCTAATTCTTTGCAGCGTTTTTCTGATAGTGGTGCGCAAATAAGTCCGCGTCCATGCATGGCCATGAAATTTATCATCTCTGGTGTAACTGTTTCGGCAGCAGCAAGGAAGTCACCTTCATTTTCGCGATTTTCATCGTCAACTACTATGATAACTTCACCCATTTTAATGGCTTGAATCGCTTCTTTTATGGTGTTTAAGGCTGTTTTGGGCATACTTAGACTGGTGTTCATCTTTTTAAAATATTGTGCAAAGATACCGCTTATTTTATACTTTTTAAAAGGTTTCGACGGTAGTCGGTTTTAACTTTATGGTTGTTAAAAAACAAGGCAATAGGGAAGAAGGGAAGTCCTAATATTAGTAGGGCGATATTGGTACTATTTCTATGTTGAATTCGCTTGTAATAGCGAACATAATAAACAGTTGAAACCACATAATACAATCCGAAAATAGAAAGAGCAACAATGCCCAAAATTAAGGATGCTTCCGCTGCTTGTGGTAATTTGTTATTTTTAAAAACTAAATGAAGCAGGATTAAAATTAAACCTGTTATATAGCCAGTTAAGGCAGGTTTGACATAGTCGAAATATTGATTTATCAAAAAATTTGACTTTTTAAAATTTTCGTTTAGGTTTAAAAGCTTGGTTTTAAAATTTTCAAAAGCTTCATTTTTTAATTCTAATAGGCTTAATGCTATTAGCTTTTTGTCCGATGTTGTGCTGGTGTCTTGATCTTCAATTATTTCAATTAATTGATCGGCCTTGTAATTTTTTAGGAAGTTTAGATTTTCACCTTCAACTGCAAGATTGTTGAATTTGTTTGTAAACGGCATTAATTTTTTTAAAGGCTCTGTAATACTTCCCAAATCAAACAAACCTCTATCCTTAGTCGCGCGTGATGTAAGATAAATGCCTAATGGAAGCATTACGATTGTTGAAACCCAAGTTGAAAGCGCTGGATTGATAACACTATTTTTACCACTGTTAACAGCAAAAATCCCTAAAAAGTGATAGGTTAAAAATAGTACAATAGCAATAACCATTGGTAACCCAAGACCACCTTTTCTAATAAGAGCTCCAAGTGGTGCGCCTACAAAAAACAGAATTATACAGGCAAAACCAATAACATATTTTTGATTTAATGATACTATATGATCGTTTAACCAAGAATCTTTATTTTTAAAAGTTTTCCCAGTACTTTCTAATATTTGCTTTGAAGTATTAATGGTATTATCTGCTAAATTTAATATTTGAATCCTCTGTTTATTGTCAAATAAATCTAAAATATCACCAGTGAATATTACATCTTGTTTGGGGTTTATATTTGTGGGAAGCGCTGCAATGGTAGACCTATTATATAAAGTATTGGCTAAGGACTGATAATCCTTTTCTTTATCAATATATAAACTGTCAATTGTATATCTCAGGCCATTAATATCAAGCATACTATACCTATTTGAGTAGGATTTGTCATCTAAGTCTACGTTGTTTAAGCCTTCCAAATCTACGTTAATAATATAGGTGTCGAAGTAACTTTTAGCATGTGGTTGATTTTGCTTATTTCCTCGTTTATTATTAATAATCTCGTCATAGTAGTGACCATTGGTTAGTTCTAATTGTAAAATATTAGAATCTTCGCTACTTATTAATTCTCCTTTTTCAGATACTATAACCGTGTAATTTCCTTTTTTAGAAGCTTTTTGTTGATGGATAACAACTTTATCAAGATATTGACCACGGTCACCTGATTTACTGTCAACAATAATATTAATGTTTCCAATTTCATTAAATTGACCTGAAGCTATGGCCATAGCTGGTTTTAACTTAGCGATGTTTCGTCTTAGATTATAGCTGTTGTACTCAGCCCATGGCATTACTTTATCAGCGAAAAAGAAAGCACCAATGGCTAGAATTACGATAAAATAAGTAAGACTTCTCATGGCGCGTTGCAGAGAAATTCCAGTAGATTTCATGGCGGCAAACTCATAGTTTTCTGCAAAATTGCCAAAAACCATAATAGAGGCAAGTAAAACAGATAATGGCAACACTAAAGGCACCATTTTAGGGGCAAAAAATAGTAGAAATTTACCTACAATGAAAAGGTCTAAATCTTTACCCGCAAGTTCTGTTATATAAAGCCAAATTGTTTGAAGTACAAAAATGAACATCAAAATAATGAAAACACTTACAAAGGTTTTCAAATAGGTTACTAGAATATACCTATCTAATATTTTCAATTTGGAATGGAATTATATATCTTCAAATCGTTTAAAATATGCTTATAACTTAGTGGTTGTTCGGAACACTTAGTCAATTTTATTAATGTAGTAATCCTTGTATTTAACTTTGTCAAAAGCAAACAAATTTTTTGATAAGCTCTCATCTGTTTTAAACGAATTAAATGTCAATGTAGTGCGTGTGCTATTTTTACCAACTTCGATTAAATTGTAGATGTGTTTGGTATTAGCATCAATTCCTAATAAAACATGACTAATTTCCGATTTACTATCAATAGGTGTTAGCTTTACATATTGAATTTTGCGGCCCAAAACATTTTGAACAATATCCATCGTATAAGTATAGCCATCTGTGTAAAAGGACAACATTTTGTTGGGAGTTATGGTGCCTTCATTCTCAGCATCGCTTGAGGACACCGTTACTTCTTCATCATCGGGGCTTATGGTGTAGAGTGTTTTACCATCGAAGATTCTAGTGGCTCCCATAATATTTAAAACATATTTTTCACCTTCAATTACCACCGTACCACGAGTTTCTTGATTGATATTTTCGCTTTGATTTACCAACGCGTATTTAAAGTCAATAGACATGTTTTTATAGGCTTTTATTTTGGCGCTTACTTCTTTAAGTAAAGCCTCTGCTTTATTGGCATTCTGTGCAAATATTGAAAACGATGAAAGCATAAAAATGCTTAAAAAAACTAATTTGATTAAAATGATATTATACTGTTTCATTATCTAAAAATTGTTGTAATGTTGTTAAATCTGTGATTAAAACTTGTCTGGCTTTGCTGCCTTCAAAAGGACCTACAATTCCGGCTGCTTCTAACTGATCTATAATTCTGCCTGCTCGATTGTATCCTAATTTCAACTTGCGCTGTAATAAAGATGCTGAACCTTGTTGGGCGGTAACTATAACTTCTGCTGCTTCACGGAATAATTGATCGCGATCGGCTATATCTATATCAAGACTTGTGCCACTATCTTCTCCAACATATTCTGGCAATAAATGGGCATCAGGATAGGCTTTTTGTGACCCGATAAAATCCGTAACTTTTTCAACTTCTGGTGTATCAACAAAAGCACACTGTAATCTAATCATATCGTTGCCTTGGGTGAATAACATATCACCTCTACCAATTAATTGGTCAGCACCAGAGCCGTCTAAAATAGTTCTCGAGTCAATTTTAGAAGTTACTCTAAAAGCAATTCGCGCTGGAAAGTTAGCTTTAATAATTCCTGTAATAACATTCACCGACGGTCTTTGGGTAGCGATAATAAGATGGATTCCGATGGCGCGTGCTAACTGTGCCAATCTCGCAATTGGAGTTTCAACTTCCTTACCAGCCGTCATAATTAAATCGGCAAACTCATCAACCACTAGAACTATATAAGGTAAATAGGCGTGGCCGTCGTTTGGATTTAATTTTCTAGCTTTAAACTTGGCGTTATATTCCGCGATATTTCTACACAAGGCGTTTTTAAGCATTTCGTAGCGGTTGTCCATTTCAATGCACAACGAATTTAAAGTATTTATTACCTTGTTATTGTCCGTAATGATGGCTTCTTCGCTATCGGGTAATTTCGCTAAATAATGGCGTTCAATTTTATTGAATAGGGTAAGTTCTACTTTTTTAGGATCGACCAACACAAATTTTACTTCGGCCGGATGTTTTTTGTACAATAAGGACGTTAAAACCGCATTTAAACCAACCGATTTCCCTTGTCCCGTAGCACCAGCCATTAATAAGTGAGGCATTTTTGCCAAATCAACAACAAAGGTTTCGTTGCTAATGGTTTTACCTAAGGCTATCGGTAATTCCATATCGGACTTCTGAAATTTTTGCGAGGCAATCACAGAGCGCATTGATACAATAGTAGATTTCTTATTAGGTACTTCAATACCGATAGTACCTTTACCAGGAATAGGGGCGATGATTCTTATACCTAGGGCAGACAACGACAAGGCAATGTCATCTTCTAGATTTTTAATTTTAGATATTCTAATTCCGGCTTCTGGTATAATTTCGTAAAGTGTAACCGTAGGGCCAATGGTGGCTTTTATACTATCTATTCCAATTTTATAATTGCTGAGGGTTTCGACAATCTTATTTTTATTTTCCTCCAGCTCATCTTGATTGATGGTGATGCCTTCCGTATCGTATTTTTTAAGTAAATCAATTGGGGGAAATTGGTAATTGCTCAATTCTAAAGTTGGGTCAAACAGTCCAAAATCTTCTACCAATTTGTTGGCGAGGTTATCGGTTTCGGAAGTTTCTTCTTTTATGGCTTCAATTTCAATAGAAACAGTTGGTTCTTCTGGTTCTGGTTTTCGCACAAGCTCAACCTTTAATTCCGTTTTTTTCAATATTGGTTCTGGAATATCTTCGTTGTCAGTATCTTCAATTTCATCCTTTAAAAAAGCTGACTTGAAATCAGCAGCTTCATCCGTTAGGTTATTGTCAAAGGATACGATAGTACTGTCTTTCCCTTCGTTAAAATCTTCAGAGATAGCATTTTTAGTTCTATTGAAAAAGTTGAGAATACTCTGCGCAGTTACATTAAATTTGACGGCAGCAAAAACAATAAGTCCGAATAACAATATAAAGGCAGTTCCGATTTTTCCAGTATAATCTTGAAGTATTTGATTGATTTCAAAACCAATAACGCCGCCAAGTGCATCTAATTTGTGGCTAAAGAAACCAAAAAAGGTGGCCAGCCAAACCATGATGAGTAATCCCCAAATCCAATGACTTTGCAATTTAGCTTTGTTGATACCTAAAGCAACGTAAATACCTGATATAAAAACGAGTCCAGATAAAATAAAAGCAGACAATCCAAGACCTTTTGTGATAAAAAAGTCACTTAACCAAGCACCTAAAAGTCGTGTCCAGTTTTGGGCTTCAGGGTTTCTATTTGGAAAGTCAGAAACCACACTTTGGTCCATTTTACCCGTGAATAAAAAGGATAAAAAGGAAATGAATAGCAAAGCTCCAATAAGCATTAATAAACTTCCAAAAATGAGTTTTTGTTGATTGGATAACTCAAACTTTGTTAGCTTAAATTTTGAAGTAGTTTTATCTTTTTTTGTACTGGTTTTTTTAGCCATTTACGCTCCGCTGTGTTTAAACAAAAATACAAATTACTAACGTTTATCCTAATGTATAATTGTATTTATAGCATCTTAGGTAAATAGATAAAAATTCCAATGATTACAGCTACTATTGAAGCTATAAAAACAGCTCCAGCAGCGATGTCTTTTATGAGTCCAATTTTTGTGTGGTGTTCAGGATGGATAAAATCGGCCAAATATTCAATAGCGGTATTTACGCCTTCAATACTTAGAACTAAACCAATCATAGCAATTTGAAACATCCATTCTATAGTAGTAATTTCAAAATAAAATCCAGCTAAAGTCGCTATTAAAGCTACCACTAGCTGGATTTTTATACTGGGTTCGGTTTTAACTAAAATGAGCATTCCTTTAAACGCGAAACCAACGCTTTTAAGTCGGTTTACAAAAAACGACTCTTTTTTAGTCATGATCTTCGTGTTATTCTATACAAGCAATTGCAGCGCTGTAATTTGGCTCGTCTACAATTTCGCCAACTTGCTCTGTGTAGATTATTTTGCCACTTTCATCAATAATGACTACACATCTAGAATGTAAAACTTCTAATGGTCCGTCAACAATGGTTAAACCGTAAGACTTACCAAAATTTCCATCTCTAAAATCGGATAAACTTACCACATTTGTTAAACCTTCAGCGCCGCAAAATCGTGCCAATGCAAATGGTAAATCTTTAGAAATACAAAGCACCGCAGTGTTTTCAAGGGAGCTTGCTTTTTGATTAAAAGTTCTAACAGATTGTGCACACGTACCTGTATCGACACTTGGAAATATATTGAGAACTATTTTTTTACCTTTAAAATCAGCGAGGGTTTTAACAGATAAATCCGTTGCTATCATTTTAAAATCGGGTGCCATACTACCAACTTGCGGAAGTTCACCTATAGTATTTACTGTTGCGCCTTTTAATGTTATTTGTGCCATATTATTTTATTTTTAAGTTATCGTAATTCTGCTCCTAGTTCTTGCTCAAAACTTGTTTGTAGGTTTTTCATTAATTTGTCAATTTGGCTGTCAGTTAGTGTTTTGTTTTCGTCTTGAATAGTAAAACTAATGGCATAACTCTTTTTGCCAATGGGTAAATTTTCGCCTTGATATACGTCAAATAAATTTACTTTTTTAAGCAATTCTTTTTCTGTTTTGAAAGCAAGCTTATAAATTGCGTCAAATTGAACGTCATTATTCAAAAGTAAGGCAAAATCTCGTCTTACTTCAGGATATTTAGGAATAGATGTGAACAAAATGCTATTCTCTTGAACCAATTTTAAGATGATATCCCAATTAAAATCAGCGATTAACACCTCCGATGGTATACCGAAATATTTTTGAATCGATTTTTTCACCACGCCAAACTCAACAATGGTTTGCCTATTTACAGTTAGACTTAAACCTTCCGAAAGTACGTCTATCGTTTTAGGTGAGCTGCTAGTTTGTGTGATGCCGAGACGATTTAGAGCCGATTCTACAATTCCTTTTAAATGGAAAAAACTACTCGGTTCAGTTTTTTTTGTCCAGCTTTCTTTTGATTTATTTCCTGTTATGAAAAGGGTTAAATGTTTATATTCAGATTGTTTATCTGAGAATTGGTGATAGGTTTTTCCAAATTCAAACAGTTTTAAATCCGATTGTCGGCGGTTTAAATTATATGCCATAGCTTCTAAGCCTGAGAATAGCATCGACTGACGCATCACACCCAAATCTGTGCTTAAAGGATTTAAAATATGAACGTTGTGTTCAGCTTTTAAATCGGAGTCCAACTCCGTAAACTTGGCATTGGTTAGCGAGTTGCACATAATTTCATAAAACCCTTGCGCCACTAATTGATTACCGATAATGTACTGCAATTTATGATCGTCAAACTTTGAGCTGGTACCAATGGAGGCATTAAGCTTGTCGGTGGTTTTTATGTTGTTATAACCATATACTCTTAAAATTTCTTCTATTACATCTGCTTCTCTGGTAACATCATTTCTGTAGGCTGGAATGGTGAGTCCTAAACCAGTTTCAGTAACATTATTGACTTTTATTTCGAGGGATGTTAAGATAGATTTTATAGTTTCTTTTGGTATTTCTTCACCGATTAAAAGTCTGGTATTTTCAAAATTGAGACGTACTTGGCAATCTTCAATTTTTTTTGGGTAGACATCAATAATATCGCTGGAAACTTTTCCGCCAGCAATCTCTAAAATTAATAGGGTAGCGCGTTTTAACGCGTATTCAGTAATGTTGGGATCTATGCCGCGCTCAAACCTAAACGAGGCATCGGTATTTAAACCGTGTCGTTTGGCTGTTTTGCGGACAGCTATTGGACTAAAATAAGCACTTTCTAAAAATATACTGGTTGTACCATCGCTAACTCCAGAATCTTTACCACCGAAAACACCAGCGATACACATAGGTTTTTCAGCATCGCAAACCATTAAATCTTCCTCGTCTAAGATGCGTTCTACACCATCAAGACTTATAAATTTCGTGCCTGTTTTTACTGTTTTTACTTCAATTTTATTGCCTTTTATTTTAGAGGCATCGAAAGCATGCAGCGGTTGTCCTAATTCGTGTAACACATAATTCGTAATATCTACAATATTGTTAATTGGCCATAAACCAATCGCTTTCAATCTGTTTTGAAGCCAGTTTGGGGATTCTGCAACTTTTAATCCGCTTATGGTAACCCCGCAATATCTTGGGCATTTTTCTTTGTCCTTAACCTCAACATCAATTCTCAGACCACGGTTATCAACATGAAAAGCACTTACCGATGGCGTAATCAATTCAGGATTTATATCCTTTTGAATTAATCCAGCCTTAAGGTCGCGCGCTACACCAAAATGGCTCATGGCATCGGCACGGTTAGGCGTTAGGCCAATTTCAAAAACTTCATCGTCCTCAACTTCAAATATTTCAGCGCAGGACAAGCCTGCTTTCAATTTTGAATCTAAAATCACGATACCATCATGCGAAGCACCTAATCCTATCTCGTCTTCGGCACAAATCATACCTTCGCTTACTTCACCTCGTATCTTGCCTTTTTTTATAGTCCATGCTTCACCTTCAGCAGAATAAAGCGTCGTGCCAATGGTAGCTACGGGTACTTTTTGCCCCACGCCAACATTAGGTGCGCCACAAACTATTTGTAAGGGCGTTTTTTCACCTATATCAACCGTGGTTAGTTTTAGTCGGTTGGCATTTGGGTGCTGTACACAGGTGAGCACTTCGCCAACAACTATGCCTTTTAATCCGCCTTTAACAGATTGAAAGTGCTCGATGCCCTCAATTTCTAATCCTAAATCCGTAAGTAATTCGCCAGTTTTTTCAGCCGGCCAATCGGTATTGATGAACTGTTTTAGCCAGTTATATGAAATTTTCATGCTCAATGATTAATTGCCGGGCAAAGATAACAAATCAAGGTCGTTATATAAACGCCGAAAGTATTTTTATGCCTGTTTTATTAACTTATTCATAACTTCGCAAAAAAAATGTAGCCACATGAGAAGTGTATTCGTATTAGTTTTGTGTGTTTTAATTTTTGGATGCCAACAATCTAAAACTACTAACAAATTGGAAATTGGTTTTTACAGAGCGACATTAGCCTTGCAAGACAAGGAAGTATTGCCTTTTAATTTTGAAGTGACTAGCGACTCAACTTTGGTTGTTTTCAATGGGGAAGAACGTATTGAAGTGGATGAAATTACCATTAAAAATGATTCTGTTTTCATTCAATTTCCAGTTTTTGAAGGTTATGTGGCGGCGACTTTCAAAGGAAAAAATTTAAAAGGAGATTTTATCAAAGAAAGTGTTGGTAGAGTAGTGCCGTTTGAAGCTGAATTTGGCAATAAGGAACGATTTTTAACCGAAAATGAAGCAAAGTTTAACGTAGATGGTATTTGGGAAGTTGTTTTTAGTGAAGGCATTGAAGCAGATGAATACAGTGCAAAAGGATTATTTAAACAAACTGGAAACAAGGTTACTGGTACTTTTAGAACCACCACCGGAGATTATCGATTTTTAGAAGGTGTAGTTGATGGTTCGCAATTAAAATTGTCTGCTTTTGATGCCTCGCATGCCTTTTATTTTACTGCCCAAGTGAATGATAGCAGTATGAATGGTAATTTCTACTCTGGAAATCATTTTAAAGAACCATTTACAGGTACACGAAATGCCGACTTCGAACTTCCAAACGCCAATGAACTTACTTTTCTAAAAGAAGATTATGAATCCTTGGACTTTTCATTTCCGGATGCATCAGGAAAACTGGTTTCGTTAAGTGACGCGCAGTTTAAAAATAAAGTCGTTGTAGTTCAAGTTATGGGTACTTGGTGTCCTAATTGTTTAGACGAAAGCAAGTATTACACCCAGTATTACAATCATCATAAAAGCGATGATTTAGCTTTTGTGGCCTTAGCGTTTGAATATGATAAAACACCTGAAAAGGCCTTTGATAAAATTTACAGGTTAAAAGAGCGTTTACAAATTAACTATCCTATTTTGCTTGCCCAATACGGCGGTATTAATAAAGCCGAAGCACAACAAAAACTACCAACGCTCAATCATGTATTGAGTTATCCAACCAGTATTTTTATTGATAAACAGGGTAAAGTGCGCAAAATTCACACGGGCTTTAACGGGCCAGCAACCGGTGACAAATTTGTAGAATTCAAAAAGGAGTTTGAAGGATTTGTTGCGGAATTATTAGCTGAATAGTTGATGCCTTGAATTAACCTATTTTTCTGTAGATAGCGCTGATTACTCCAGTTTTTTTTAAATATCTACTATTTAAGAAATATAATTCCAAATATTTTTATACTTGGTTAATGCGCGATAGGTTTTCAAAATAGCAATGTTTCCTGATTGATTCAAGCCTGGATCGGATTTTAAAATTTGTTGTGCGCAGAATCTGGCGTGTTTCAATAAGTCTTTATCTTTAACGATGTCAGCAATTTTTAGGTTCAATACACCACTTTGTTGGGTGCCCATGATATCGCCTGGCCCGCGAAGTTTTAAATCTACTTCCGCAATTTCAAAACCGTCGTTGGTGCGGGTCATGGTTTCTAGCCTGGTTTTACTGTCGTTGCCAAGTTTATGGCTGGTCATTAAAATGCAATAACTCTGTTCAGCACCACGGCCAACGCGCCCTCGTAACTGGTGTAGCTGGGAAAGCCCAAAACGCTCCGCACTTTCAATAACCATTACTGAAGCATTAGGTACGTTTACGCCAACTTCGATAACGGTTGTAGCAACCATGATTTGTGTTTCACCGTTTATAAAACGTTGCATTTCAAAATCTTTATCCGAAGGTTTCATTTTACCATGAACAATAGATATTTGATAAGTGGGTATTGGAAATTCTCTTACTATACTTTCGTAACCATCCATAAGATCTTTATAGTCCATTTTGGCACTTTCTTGAATAAGCGGATACACCACGTAAACTTGACGGCCTTTGCTTATTTCATCTCTCATGAATTTAAATACCTTTAAACGATTGGTGTCAAATCTATGAACCGTTTTGATGGGTTTTCGTCCGGCTGGTAGCTCATCAATTACCGAAATATCAAGGTCGCCGTAAACACTCATGGCCAATGTTCTTGGAATGGGTGTTGCAGTCATCACTAAAATATGCGGTGGAGTCGGGACACTTTTTGTTTCCTCATTTTGGGAGGATTGGGTTGGGCCTTTCTTCCAAAGTTTGGCGCGTTGGGCAACTCCAAATCGGTGTTGTTCGTCTATAATCACCAGACCCAAATTATTAAAAACAACCTTGTCTTCGAGTAAGGCGTGCGTACCAATTATAATTTGTAAACTGCCATTTTGCAGCGTTTCGTCAATCTCTTTTCTTTCTAAAGTAGTACTTGAACCAGTGAGTAATTTAATACTGATGTTCAACGGCTTACACAGTTCAAGTAATCCATTATAATGTTGTACTGACAAAATTGCAGTCGGCGCCATTAAGCAAGCTTGAAAACCGTTGTCAAGTGCCATTAACATTGACATGAAGGCCACTATGGTCTTGCCTGAACCTACATCACCTTGAAGTAAACGATTCATTTGAGCATTACTGCCTAAATCTTGACGAATTTCTTTGAGAACGCGCTTTTGAGCGTCGGTTAATTCAAAGGGTAAATGTTGGGTGTAAAAGGTGTTGAAATAGTCGCCTACTTTTACAAAAGTGAGTCCTTTAATTTTGGATTTATGAATTAGGTTTTTTAAAATTAGTTGTAGTTGAATGTAAAATAATTCTTCAAATTTTAATCTAAATTCAGCCTTGGCCAATAGGTCTTGATTTTTCGGAAAATGAATATTGAATAAAGCATCCGATTTGGAAATTAATTTCTGCGAATTCAGTAAACCGGGGGAAAGTGATTCTTCAAATTTTCCTTTGGTTTCTAAAAACAGTTGCTGCATAATTTTCGAAACCACCCGGTTGGTAATGCCTTTATTCGAGAGTTTTTCTGTTGAAGGATAAATGGCCTGCATGGCAGAGCGCAAGTTTTGTTCGTGCTCAGTAAGTAATTCCATATCAGGATGCGGCATGCTATAAACACCGTTGAACCAACTCGCTTTTCCAAAGATTACGTATGCTATATTACGCTTTAAATTCTCCTTAATCCATTTAATGCCTCTAAACCAAACCAATTCCATGCTGCCTGTTTCATCTTGAAACGTAGCGACCAATCGTTTGCCGTGTTTTTGTGAAATCTCCTGTATATTTACAATGGTTCCAATAACTTGAATCTCGGAGCTGTTATCTTGTAATTGGTTGATTTTATAATATTTGGTTCGGTCAATATAACGATTGGGAAACAGATTAATTAAATCTTGGTAGGTGTGAATGCCCAACTCAGAGCGCAACAAATCGGCACGGTTTGGGCCGACACCTTTTAAATAATCGATGGGAGTTTGTAAATTGACGCTCATTAAGCGAATTTACCAAATTCCTGCGAAGGCATGATTCTCCTATTAAAGGAAATTCATTATTTATTAAAATCTATCAATTTTGGTTTGTCAAGTAGCACTTGAGGTGCAATAACTAATCCGAATTAGTGTTTTAGACTCAGACCTTCATATAACTGACAAATTATTGTATTTTGGTCTTACACAATTATGAATTTGAAAACTTTAATTTTTAGTGTAATTAATGCTTTTGCTGTTTTAGGTGTTTCAGCACAACAGCAAACAGCGGTAGATTTTACAGTCGCCAATTACCAAATAACTATCAATCCATTAACTAAAGAGGTTTCTGGCAGTGGCGAATTGATTTTTGACGTTTTGAAGCCTGTCGATTCCATCTTCATTGATGCGCATTATATGGAATTTGAATCTCTTGAGTTGAATAGTTCAGAAGTTAAATATAATGTTCATACCAACAAATTGTTGATTCACCATGATTTTGAGCCTTCAAATAAAAACAGCTTAAGTTTTAATTTTAAAGCGTACCCTAAACAAACCATCTATTTTGTTGGTTGGGATAGCGATGCACCTAATCAAGTTTGGACCCAAGGTCAAGGTAAATATACAAGCCACTGGTTGCCAAGTTTCGACGATGTAAATGAGAAGTTGATTTTTAATGTTTCAGTAGATTTTTATTCGGATTATTCTTTGAATAGCAATGGTTTACTTATTGAAAAAACCATGATTAACGATAGTATTTCTCGTTGGACTTACCAAATGAAGCAACCGATGAGTAGTTATTTGGTAGCGATTGCGGCTGGCAGGTATAGCAACATATTTGATAAATCAGCTAGCGGAATTCCACTTGAAATGTATTATGCGCCTTACGATTCTTTAAAAGCTGAACCAACCTATCGCTACACCACAGAAATCTTTAATTTTTTGGAAGAAGAAATAGGAGTAGCCTATCCATGGGAAATTCACAGGCAAGTTCCAGTTCATGATTTTCTTTATGCCGGCATGGAAAACACGACCTTAACTATTTTTTCGGATAGTTATATGGTTGACGACAGGGAATTTAACGACAAAAACTATGTAAATGTAAACGCACACGAGTTGGCACATCACTGGTTTGGTAACTTGGTCACAGCGCAATCAAGCGAACACCATTGGTTACATGAAGGTTTTTCAACCTATTATGCACTATTGGCGGAACGTCATGTTTTTGGCGATGATTATTTTTATTGGCGACTTTACGAATATGCCAATCAACTCAAAGCACAACAACAATCGGGTTCCGCTACGGGCTTACTGAATGCTCAAGCCAGTAGTTTAACCTTTTATCAAAAGGGTGCTGTTGTTTTATATCTCTTAAGGAAAAAAATAGGTGACAAGGCTTTTAAAAATGCAGTCGCTAATTATTTACATAAGCATTCGTTTGCCGCGGCTAAAACTTCAGATTTTATAAGGGAATCGGAGGCAGAAAGCGGTATCTCGCTCTCTAATTTTGTATCTAAATGGCTAGAAGAGAACAGTTTTGATTATGATGATGTTTTAGAAGCATTGAAAGATGACAGTATGTTAATTAGAGATTATGAAATGATTGACTGCGAGTTATTTCAGTCTAAATGCAAGGATTATTTAACCATGCCATTAGACCCTAAAATAAAGTCGAAACTCATTGCGCAATATCCAAATTTAATTAATCAAAATCACTTTAATGAAGGTTGGGAAGTCAGGCAAGCCATTGCAATAACTTTGACTGAGATACCGGAAAAGCTGAAGTCAAATTTTGAATCATTATTACAGGATACATCTTATGTTACGGTTGAAAGTGCACTTTATAAGTTATGGACTAATTTCCCAAAAGACAGAGAAAAATACTTAGACAAATTAGAGGAAGTAGAAGGAAATAACTTAAAAAATGTGCGACTCTTATGGTTAGCCTTGGCCATTGCAACACCTGAATATAAAATTGACAATAAGAATCAATTTATAGAGGAATTAATCAACTACACTTCAAAAGATTTTAGTTTTGAAATCAGGCAGTCAGCATTTAGCTATTTGAAAATGCTTAATTTATGGAGTCCTGACGCATTAAACAATCTTTACGAAGCTTCAAAACATCACAATTGGAGGTTTCAAAGTTATTCAAAAGAAATAATTGAAAAATTATCAGCTCAATCTCGGTATAAAGAATTTTTTAACTCAAAAAATTAGATTACCACAAATCGCTCACCTCTTTTTTAATATAAGAAAGCGCCGCGCTACTCGGTGCTTGTTTGTCCATCAGTTCGGTTAATACAACTTCACGTAGTTTGTTGGCTGTGTCAGTTTTTTCAAGCATGTTGGCTTTGCGAATTAATTGTATGGTGGCATTTTTAGCGGCCGATATAATACTCCAACATTCATCTGAAACATAAATTTGTTGCGACAAATTATGCTCAAATTCCTGTTCAATACTTGCTATAAGTAAAGACTCGTAATCGTTTTTATTTGAGCTTTTTGGACTTACTCTAATTAATAATTTAGAAGGCGAGATGCGCTCTAAAAAAAGGGCCATTCGTTCGTAGGCTTGAAGTCTGAGTGGAAATGCTTCTTTTTGAATTTCGCGCTGCAAATGATAACGTCGTTGGTGAAATTCATTTTCAATATGTTGTTTAAAAAAGTAGTAAGCGATACCTCCAGTTATTAAAGCAGGTATGGCATAAAGGGCTAAGTCGAAAAGTTTGGTATCCATAACAAAAATTGATTTTTATAATCTCAGCCCAAATATATACAATCTATTAAAAGTCTCGAAATAATGAAACAAATGATTAAAGCCAAAAGTTCAGATGTTCTAAAAAGATTTAGTTTTTAGTATTTAAATAATCAAAAGTAAGCGCTACAAAAGTTTTTACGCCTAAGAGCATGCCACTTTCATCAATCATAAAATCGGGTGTATGATGCGGAAAGGCTTCGGTGTTTCCAGGTGTCATTCCTCCTAAAAAGAAGTAAAACCCTGGAACAACTTCTTGAAAGAAAGAAAAATCTTCGCCACCAGTGGTCGCTTTGCAAAGTTGTACATGATCATCTCCAGCCACTTTTTGGAGTGATGGCAACATTTGAGCCACCAAATTGGGATTGTTAAAGGTGATCCCAGCATTATTCTGAAAGGTGATTTCAGCTTCGCCACCATAAGCTTTCGCTAGTGTTGTAACCATTTCGGTCATTCTGCGTTCAATTAAGGTGCGCATTCCTTTGTCAAGGGTTCGAACAGTACCAATCAATTCGGCCGATTCTGGAATAATATTAAAACGAGTGCCCGCCGTTATTTTACCCACTGTGATAACCGCAGCTTCCTTAGTTAGAGGTGCTTCGCGACTTATAATAGTTTGTAATCCATCAATGATTTTGGCTGAAATTAATATAGGATCAACGCCAGCCCAGGGCTGTGAGCCATGGGTTTGTTTGCCTTTTACAGTTATAACAAATCGCTCGACCGAAGCCATGATGCCTCCGGGTTTGTACTCTATAGTTCCAACTGGCGTGTCTGAGCTTATGTGTAAACCAAAAATAGCATCTACCTTAGGGTTGTTCATCACGCCTTCTTTTATCATTAATTTGGCACCACCTTCTTCGCCCGGCGGTGGACCTTCTTCCGCAGGCTGGAAAATAAACTTGACCGTACCGTTAATTTTCTCTTTGTGTTTGGAAAGTATCTCGGCCACACCCATTAAAATGGCAATATGAGTGTCGTGACCGCAAGCGTGCATCACGCCCGTTGGAGTTCCTAAAAACTCAGTTTTTACTTCTGATTTAAATGGCAAATCGTTGCGTTCGGTTACTGGCAACGCATCAATATCCGCTCTTAATGCTACTACTTTTCCTGGTTTATCACCTTTAAGTATTGCAACCACGCCAGTTTTTGCGATACCGGTTTGAACCTCTAAGCCCAGACCTTTTAAATGTTCTGCAATTTTTTCCGCCGTGTTAAATTCTCGATTTGACAATTCAGGGTTTTGATGAAAATACCGACGCCATTCAATAATTTTCGATTCTATTTCGGCAATATCTGCTTCAATATTCGTATTTTGAGACTGCATAAATTGGGAGCAGATAAAAAGTAATATTACGAGCTTTTTCATGTGGTATAATTGTTATGGATAGTTGAATTTCTAAATATATTTAAAAATTGAATGCAGGCGCTCATTTTAGTCCAATTGTTTATAATTATTGATAAATCTGTTACCCAAAAAGCATAACAATGGTTAATTTCACGTTTTTAAAATTTGAATTAAATTGAAAGAATATCTCAGTCAGCTAAACGATGCGCAACTGGCGCCAACAACCCATGTTGATGGCCCGCTAATGGTAATTGCCGGAGCAGGATCTGGAAAAACACGGGTGCTCACGTTTCGAATTGCTTATTTAATGAGTAAAGGCGTCGATCCTTTTAATGTTCTTGCGCTCACATTTACCAATAAGGCTGCCAGAGAGATGAAATCGAGGATTTCAGAGATTGTAGGAAGTAGCGAAGCAAAAAATTTATGGATGGGAACCTTTCACTCCGTATTTGCCAAAATACTTCGTATTGAATCGGATAAATTAGGTTATCCCAGCAATTTCACCATTTACGACACCCAAGATTCTGAGAAACTTATTTCTTCGATTATCAAAGAAATGAATCTGGACAAGGATATTTACAAAAACAAACAAATACGCTCCAGAATTTCTTCATTAAAGAATAGCTTGATTACGGTTCGTGCCTATTATAACAATCCTGAACTAATCGAATCAGACGCCATGGCCAAACGTCCGAAAATGGGTGAAATTTACAAAAACTATGTCGACAGGTGTTTTAAAGCGGGCGCCATGGATTTCGATGATTTATTGCTAAAAACCAATGAATTATTAACGCGGTTTCCTGATGTCTTGGCCAAATATCAAAACCGATTTAGATATATTCTTGTAGATGAGTATCAAGATACCAACCATTCGCAGTATTTAATTGTAAGAGCTTTGGCTGATAGATTTCAAAATATTTGTGTGGTTGGCGATGATGCCCAAAGTATCTACGCTTTTAGAGGCGCAAATATTAACAATATTCTCAATTTCCAAAGGGATTATGATGAGGTGGCAATGTACCGTTTAGAGCAAAATTATCGCTCGACCAAAACTATTGTAAACGCGGCTAATTCGATTATTGCCCACAATAAAAGTAAAATAGATAAGGTTGTTTGGACCTCGAATGATTCTGGTAATAAAATTAAAGTACACCGATCCTTAACTGACGGTGACGAAGGTAGATTTGTGGCTAGCACCATTTTTGAGGTGAAAATGCAAGAGCAACTACACAATAAAGATTTCGCGATTTTGTATCGTACCAATGCGCAGTCTAGAGCAATGGAGGAAGCTTTACGAAAGCGTGATATACCGTATAGAATTTTTGGAGGCACATCGTTTTACCAGCGAAAGGAAATTAAAGACATTCTTTCGTATTTACGACTCATTATCAATCCTGCCGATGAAGAAGCGTTAAAACGGATTATTAATTTCCCTGCTCGAGGCATTGGGCAAACCACTATTGATAAACTAATTATTGCCGCTAATAAACATGACAAGAGTATTTTTGAGGTTTTAGAAAATCTCAATTCGATAGATATGGGTATCAATGCTGGCAGCAAAACCAAATTAAACAATTTTGTTACGATGATTCAAAGCTTTCAGGTGATGAATCAAAATGTGAATGCTTTTGAATTAACCGAACATGTTGCCAAAGTATCAGGTTTGTTGCGCGAATTCAAAAAAGACGGCACGCCCGATGGTGTAGCTCGTATGGAAAACATCGAAGAGTTAATCAACGGTATTAAAGATTTTGTGGAAGGTCAGAAGGAAATTGCCGATAGCACAGCTTCACTGGCTGAATTTTTAGAAGACGTCGCTTTGGCAACCGATTTAGACAATGAAGATTCCGACGATAACAAAGTAGTGCTGATGACCATTCACTTAGCAAAAGGACTTGAATTTCCTCATGTGTTTATCGTAGGAATGGAAGAAGATTTATTTCCAAGTGCCATGAGTATGAATACGCGCTCTGAATTAGAGGAAGAACGCCGCTTGTTTTACGTGGCACTAACCAGGGCAGAAAAGCAGGCTTATTTAACGTATACCTTAACCCGCTATCGTTGGGGAAAACTTATTGATGCAGAACCAAGCAGGTTTATTGAAGAAATTGACGATGCGTATTTAGATAACATCACACCTATGCAAGAGCGTCGATTTAATCCGATGCTAGATGCTGATATTTTTGGTGATGTAGAACCCAATGTGGTAAGGTTTAAAAAGCCAACTATCAGAAAAAAAGAAGCAGTACCACCAAAATTTGTAGCCCCTAAAAACTTAAAACCTGTGACCAAAACAGACACTGCTAAAACATCAAATCTGTTTGACGACAAATTAGTGGTGGGCAATATTGTTTCGCATTTGCGATTTGGCAAAGGAGAAGTTTTAAAGATTGAAGGTGCCGGAACCGATATAAAAGCTGAAATTAATTTTGAGCACGGTGGCGTTAAGAAATTATTACTGCGTTTTGCTAAACTTGAAATTTTAGGTTAAATTGTAGTCAGATGGCGGAATTTATAAAGTTATTTAACGAAAATCCAAACCCGAAACAAATCAAACAGGTTGTTGAAGTGTTAAGACGCGGTGGTCTCGTTATTTATCCAACTGATACAGTTTACGGTTTGGGCTGCGATATTACCAACATAAAAGCATTAGAACGCATTGCACGTATTAAGGGTGTGAAGCTTGAGAAAAGCAATTTCTCATTTATTTGTCACGATTTGAGTGATTTAAGCGATTATATCAAGCAAATCGATACAGCAACATTTAAAATCTTGAAGCGCGCATTACCGGGACCTTACACGTTTATTTTGCCAGGAGCAAAATCCTTACCACATCCGTTTAAGAAGCGTAAAACGGTTGGTATTAGAATTCCTGATAATAATATCACTTTAGAAATTGTGCGACAACTTGGTAATCCGTTGGTTTCAACTTCTATTAGAGATGAAGATGAAATTTTAGAGTACACTACCGATCCTGAATTGATTTTAGAAAAATGGGACAATCTCGTAGATTTAGTAATAGACGGTGGTTATGGCGATAATGAAGCTTCAACCGTCATCGATTTGTCTTTAGAGCCACCCGAAATTGTGCGTCAAGGAAAAGGCAGTATAGAAATTTTTTAGTTAATCATTTATTACCACAAAAAAACCCATCCTAAAAAGAATGGGTTTTGATTTTTTATGTTTGGAAAGTCTTAATTTCCTTCAGCTAATTTTTTCATTTCTGTCTCAACCATTTCGTAGAATTGATCGATTTTAGGAAGCACTACAATACGAGTACGTCTGTTTTTGGCTCTATTTTCAGCTGTGTCATTTTCAACTAAAGGCACGTGGTAACTTCTACCTGATGCGATTAATTGTTGTGGATTCACTTCTAAGCTTTCAAGTACGCGTACAACAGAAGTAGCACGTTTCACACTTAAATCCCAGTTGTCTAACAACACATCTCTTTTGTAAGGAACATTGTCGGTGTGTGCTTCAACCATAGCCTCAAAATTAGGCTTGCTATTGATTACTTTCGCCACTTTAGCTAAAATCTCTTTAGCACGGTTGGTTACGTTGTAGCTTCCGCTTTGAAACAGTAACTTATCAGCAATCGAGATAAAAACAACCCCTTTTTCAACATTAATTTCAATGTCTGGATCGCTAATACCAACTTCTCTCTTTAAAGAAGTTACAATTGCCAAGGTTACACTGTCCTTTTTAGTTAGTGCATCTTGTAATCTGGTAATTTTTAAATCTCTTTCTTTTAAGCTTTCAAGTGAACGTTCTAAGTTTTCAGCACCTTTTTGCGTAAGGGTTGTTAAATTTCCTTTAGTGTCAATTAAGTCTTGATTAGATTTGCGCAAATCTGCTAACTGGTCTCTTAACCCTTCAACACGTGCATTGGCTGCAGCAGCGTCTGAAAGGCAAGTGTTAAGTTTTACTGTTGCTGTGTTTAGTAAATCCTGTGTTTCTTTGTGTTTGGCTTCAAGTGCAGCATATTCTTTTTTAGAGACGCAAGACCCTAAAATAAACATCGATACCACACTTAATAAGATTAGTTTTTTCATAATTGGAAAATGATTAATTCAGTTGTTTTATAGTTTTACAAAATTATTCAAAATATATGCCAAATTTGCAATAGTTATTAAAAACATTAACATATTTATAAACTATTGTAAGATTGGCGTTTCAGGGCAAAATAACGCCATACAATCGAGTTTATTTTATAGTAGTTTTTACGCTGATTTATCTGTGCTCTTTCATTCAATAATTTTGGCAACATTGAGTAGAAATTTAAGTGCGATTTTAAAATTGCCAATACATGTTTTGGTTGCATTAAAAACAAAAACCTTAAGGCAGCCAAACCATCAAGTATTAATCTTATAAAGATAATAAACAGCAGATTACCAGAAGCATTTTTAGTAAGCGCAAATAAACCGTTTCGGAAATTCAGGTATGTTTTCTTTGGATTTAGGTTACTTAAGGTACCACCACCTAAATGATAAACAGTAGAAGCGCCAACATAATGAACCTTCAAATTACTGTTGAAGGCGCGCCAGCACAAGTCAATCTCTTCCATATGGGCAAAAAAATCGTCGTCAAAACCACCTAGTTGTTCAAAATCTTTGGCTCGTATAAAAAAACAGGCACCAGAAGCCCAGAAAATTTCTGCGCTGTCATTGTATTGACCTTGATCGGTTTCTAAGGTATCAAATAGTCTTCCTCTACAATAAGGATAACCATATTTATCAATAAAACCGCCAGCAGCACCTGCATATTCAAAAGTATCTCTTTGTTTGAAATCAAGAATTTTGGGTTGAATGATGGCTGTTGCAGGATGGTCTTCAAAATGCTTGATTATTGGACTTAACCATCCAGAAGTAACTTCGACATCATTATTCAACAAACAAAAAATATCTGCATCAATTTTTTTTAAAGCCTGATTATAGCCACCAGCGAAGCCGTAATTGTCATCATTTTTTACAATAGAAACATTTGGAAAAGATTGTTCTAGGTAGGCAATTGAGCCATCGGTTGAGGCGTTGTCGGCAACATATATCTTAGCCTCATGAGAATATTTCAAAACAGAAGGCAAAAATTGCTCAAGCAAGGCCTTTCCGTTCCAATTGAGTATAACGACTGCTATTTTCAAATTTTCATGGTTGTTATGGTTGGTACGAAGGTAAGTTTTCTAAAAATTGATAGCGCTGTTCTTTGTAATCCATTTGGCAATAATAATGATTTAAACCATTAGTCACCATCAAATAAGTAGCATTTAAGGCTAAATTATATCGTGCAATTTGATCAAATGTGGTTTGGTTAATTATGACGGTTGGTGCTTTACATTCCACCATTAAATGAATCCTACCATCAGGATTAAAAACCACAATGTCATAGCGTTTGGTTAACTGATTTATCGTTATTTTTTTTTCAATATTGATATGTGATTTCGGGAATTTTTTTTCATTCAGAAGAAACTGAATACAATGCTGTCGCACCCATTCTTCTGGTTGAAGTATCACAAATTTTTTACGGATAGCATCAAAAATAGATAGGTTATTTTCGTTATTTTTGAAACGGAATGAATACTGCGGAAAATTTAGCTTTTGCAAAGAATGGTTGTTTGATGTTTCAAAGTTAAACCACAATTGACAAATACCAAAGGCACGATGGTTTAAAAAAGTTTTCCCTTTTATCTAATTTTTCAAATTTCAACGTTTTGGACGAAGTAAAACAATTGGTGGCTGATATTCAAAAAGGAAATATCAAGCCTTTTTATTTGCTAATGGGTGAAGAGCCATACTACATCGATAAAATTTCTGAATACATAGAAGCCAATGTTTTAGACGAAGCAGAAAAGGGTTTTAACCAAATGGTGATGTATGGTTATGATGTTAGTGTTGAGGATATTGTGAGTAATGCCAAGCGGTTTCCTATGATGGCAGACCGACAAGTTATTATCGTAAAAGAAGCGCAAGAACTGTCTAGAACCATAGAAAAATTAGCCGATTATGCTTTGCAGCCACAACCTTCTACGGTTTTGGTAATCAATTATAAATACAAAAAAATAGACAAGCGTAAGGCTTTGTATAAGGCAGTTAACAAAACAGGTTTGGTATTTGAAAGTAAACCACTTTACGAAAATAAAGTACCTGATTGGATCAGACGCGTGTTATCAACCCAAGGTTATACCATCGTACCTAAAGCCGCACAAATGCTGGTTGAATTTCTAGGAACAGATTTAGGGAAAATCAGTAACGAGCTTAATAAGTTGCAAATTGTCTTGCCCTCGGGAACGCAAATTACACCCGAACACATCGAAGAAAATATCGGCGTTAGTAAGGATTACAACAATTTCGAATTACGCAAAGCCATTGGCGAACGAAACGAGGTAAAAGCGTTTAGGATTGTTAAATACTTCGCTGAAAATCCTAAGGACAATCCATTTGTGGTGACGGTGACCTTACTATTCAGTTTTTTTTCGCAATTATTGGAGTTTCATGGTTTGCAGGACAAATCACCGCGATCGGTGGCAGCCGCCTTAAAAATCAATCCTTTTTTTGTGAATGATTACATTCAAGCAGCGCGAAATTACCCCATGAAAAAGGTGAGTGGTATTGTTTCTGTTTTGCGTGATTTTGATGCTAAAGGAAAAGGCGTTGGTGCCAATAATATTCCCCAAGGTGATTTGCTAAAGGAGCTTTTGGTTAAAATATTTAGATAAATGATTCGATTATTAACAGCGCTATTGTGTATCTCAGTTTTACTAAGCTGTACACAAAACCCAAAACTTCCAGATCCCTTAGAAGCTGGATGGAACGGCGAAAAGGTGTGCGAAGTAATTCATGAAGACGATGACATTCGAGTTTTAAAATGCACTTTTCCACCGCAAATAGGGCATGAGCTCCACTACCATCAGCCGCATTTTGGATATACGTTGGTTGGCGGTACTTTTCAAATTACGGACGAAAGTGGCACGCGAACCGTTGAAGTTAAAACCGGATCAAATTTTAGAAATACCGAAATTATTTCGCACGAAGTTTTAAATGTCGGTACGACCACGGCCGTGTTTTTGATTACGGAGATTAAATAGATGATGCTTAAAATTTACCGCTTCAATTTTTAAATATCTCAACTGTAAATATAACTACCTAAAGATGATGCTCAAATTAAAATTAAAGGATTTTGCTATATTTGAGAAAACTAACGTATAACCAACCATTTGCGGAAAAATGTCAGATTCGTTGATGATATAAGAAGTTGGCAACAAGCTATCTAAACACATTAATCCAACCAAAATAAAGACTGAATTGATAATTTTGTATCTTTGATAAAAAGCTGAATAAAATGAATTTAGAAGCTCGAAAAATAGAATTTGTGCAGGAATTTTTAAAACTTCAAAGTGAAGACGTTATTTCACGCCTTGAAAAAATCCTAAGAAAGGAAATTAAAATATCTGAAAAGGACGATTTGAAACCTATGACAATTGAGGAATTTAACTCTCGAATTGACCAATCAATGACAGATTCAAAAAATGGTCGGATGATTGAAGCTAGAGAATTAAAAGCTAAGATAGACAAATGGAATTGACAGTTTTTTGGACTGATTTTTCACAAAAAGAACTTAAAAATATTTATGAATATTATCGTGAAAAAGCAGGAGTTCGAATTGCTAAAAAACTTGTTAACGGAATTTATGATGAAACTTTAAAACTAAAAACCCAACCTAGAATTGGACAAGAAGAGGAACTTTTAAAGTATAGAAAACAAGAATTCAGATATTTAGTCTACGAAAATTATAAGGTCATTTATTGGATTAACGAAAAGAAAATAGAATTGAAATAAATGATGTTTTTGACACCAGACAAAACCCCATAAAATTAGAACGAACAAAATAAAAGTCAGTTGCCAACACCGTGTAACACGCATTGCTTCTGAATTTCCTCTAGGAAAATCCTCGCAATCGTGTAGGTTTGTGTTTTTTAAGTATCTTAGTTTCTTAAACCACACAACGCCTGTTACAGAAAAACATTGAGCATATCCAAGGACGGATCAACCGTATGAATAAAATCTACATAATTTATAGTTACTCCATAGATACTCCCACCTTACGCCCTAGCAAAGCCTAGGTAAAGCCCACCCTTGGCTTTTTTAGAATAATTCTAATTAAAGCTGTTTTTGAGGCTGTTCCCAGTATTTTTAAATGCTTCTGTCTTTACACCAAAAAAATCTAAAGAAAGCGTGTTAAATAGTGCATCCGATTTGAAACAAAAAAACCTGCTGGAATTTCCAACAGGTTTTCATTTGGCAGTCAAAATGAAGTGCTATTAATCATCCAATAAATCTGCGTATTCTTTAATCAGATTTTTAATTTGATTTGCCAAAACAGTGTTGCCATCAGGATCACTTGGGCTAATTTCAATCAATCCGTCATTATTGTTGTCAGTTGCATTTGATAAATTTACCATGCTAAACAAGCCCGCAAGGTCAAATTCTATAATAACGCTGTTAAAGCCGTTTGAGATATCTAGAGTTTGATTGGTGTCTTCATAATCAATTTCAAATTCTACCTCAAAATTGTGCCAGAATATAAATGGCAGACCATCGATGGTACCTTCAATTAGAATGGTTTTCCCAAATAAATCGCTATTTGGATTGCTGTTGCGGTCAAATTCAAATTCAATTTCTTCAAATATTACATTGGCTGGCACATCTACGGTTGTAATGGTATTTACACCTGTAAGTACATCTACTTCAAACGGACCTCTAAGTTCAATTTCGTCGTCACCATCGTAGAAGCCGTTATAAAGCGCACAATCAAAGATATTATTGTTGTCATCATCATCATCATCGTCATCGCAAAAATCATCGTCGAATTCTAATTCAATTTCCTTGATATTGATTTTAAATTTAGTGACTTCTACCATAGCATTGGCATTTCTGTTTTGTCCGTTAGTACTGGTTATGGCTTTGGTTTTAATCGCAAGTGAAGCGGTTTCGAAATTATTGTCGTCATTATCGTTGGAGCACGAAGTAAGTATAAATACATACACAAGTGCTACAGCTAAGGTTAAAAATTTTGTTCTTAAAGATTTCATGTTTTATAGGTTTTAGTTCTTTATTATAAAACAAGTCAAGCCTTGAAATTCCTACCCTAAAAAGACTAAAATTTTAAAATAAATTAGTTATAATATTTAAGTGCTTCTATTTGAGAGCGATAATCAAATTGTAAATCTTCGTGAAGTGTGGTAATTTTTTTCTCTAATGCAATAATTTGTCTGTCGTAGAGATTGCTCAGTGTGATATTTTGATGGATATTGGGCGAGATTTCATTCAATTCGGCACAAAAATAAAGTAGCAATTCTACTTCCGTTTCCTTTTTTAGGGAATATCGCGCATAAGTCTTGAGCTGACGTAAAATTTTTCGAACGCTTTTTTTGATGTAAAAATAACTGTTGCTATTGATACTCTGGAACTCTTGATTTAAACTTTCTTTTACCGAGGCAATGTATTGTGCTTCATCATGTGCTTCAAATAATAAATAGGTAAGGAGTGATTTGTTTTCTTTTTTGAAACGCGTGAGTCTTAGGCATAGTTCTATGAGCTCGTCGCTATTGAGATGTTGTAATTCTTTTTTTATTTGAACAATATTGGTCGTTTTCAATTAAATTTATTTATAATGAAGTTATTATGATTTTAGATTTTCAAGAAATTCAGCTTTATATTTCAAACCAATTGGAATTGAAAGCTTTTCAATATGAATAGTATTTCCCTCTACAACATTAATTAAATTTTTGTTGACTACAAAAGATTTATGGCAACGCGCAAACTGCTCGGAAGGTAATTCTTTCAAAAAATTACTTAGTGAGTTATTGACCACCACAACTTTCTCGGTAGTATGAATTTTTATATAATCGCCAAAGGCTTCTACAACCAAAATTTTATCGATAATTATTTGATGTAAAACTTTATTGGAATTTACAACAATAGATTGATTTGCAATAGTTGGCAGATTCTTTAATTTCTCTAAAACCTTGTTTACCGCTGCGAAAAAGCGTTCAAAGGCAATAGGCTTTAGTAGGTAATCAACAGCATTTATGTCAAAAGCTTCCAAGGCGTATTGCGGATAAGCCGTTGTGAGAATAACTTCGGGAGGATCTGATAAAGATTTGTAAAAGTTCAATCCCGAAACTTTTGGCATATTGATATCTAAAAAAATCAGATTGATGTCTCGGTGTTTATCAAGTGCTTTTTCGGCTTCTTCAGTATTAAAACAAAGTGATTTAATGTCGATAAAATCAATCATACTTATAAAATGCTTTAAGACGGCTTGTGCCGATGGTTCATCGTCAACAATGATGCATTTTATAGGTTTGGTAATCATTTTATAGATTGATTTGTAGCGAAACTTTATACAAAAATGGCGTTTCTTGAATGTTTAGACTATGATTTTGTGGATAAACAATTTTGAGATTTTCCTGAACGTTTTTCAGTCCGACGCCACCATTGTTCTCCAACTCTTTTTGAAAATTAGAATGTACGCTGTTTTCAATCTCAAAGTTAAACATTGTATCTTTCTGGAACAGTGCTATATTGATAAAATTTTGTTCAACTTTATTCATTCCGCCATGTTTGTAGGCGTTTTCAATTAATGGCAGTAATAGCATTGGATAGATTTCAAAACTTGGATTTTCAACAGTGCTAATCAGCTGCGTTTCGAGTTTGGTTGCGCTTCTGTTTTTATTAAAAGCAATATAACTCTTAATGAGTTCAAGTTCTTGACTGATCATTACTTTTTTGGTGTTGGCATCGTAAATAACGTACCTTAAAATATCCGATAGCTGCAAAACCGCATCTTTGGTGGTGGATTTCTGTTCTAGCGACATCGCATATATGACATTCAGTGCATTAAATAAAAAATGCGGGTTGATTTGGGAGCGCAGTGCCGATAGTTGCGATTGTGTAATTTGATGCGCATCTCTAATGATTTTATTTTGAGTCTGATTGAAATAAAACCAATCTTCGGCTAACTTTATTAAGGTGACAGCAATAATCGCGATACTTAAAATGGTGGTAAAACTTGAATTGCTGTGATATGAAATAAAAAAGTAATTTTTAAAAAGCGCATCTATAATTACAATAAAGAAAAGATTAAAACTTATCGCACTTATGGCGATAAGTGCCACAAAAAGAAAAAAGAAACTTAAATAGCGTTCTTTCTTTAGAAAATAAGGAATAAGAATATAAAGATTAAGACTTACCGGAATCACCAACGCAGCAGTGTAGGCCAATGTATATAAGTAATCAACTCTTAATGCCTGCTCGTTTTTGGTGAAAATAAAAAGTAGCACTAAATAGGTTAAGCACCACAAAAAAATATTAAAAATTAGTGCATTGTGGTGCTTGAACTTGAAATAAGACTGGATATTAATTTCCAAGTGGCGTTAAATTGTAAGTTTCAGAATCTTTCCATTTGTCTTCAATGTCACTTTTCACAAATTTTTGCAGAAATTGATACAATTCGTTAGAGGTTGCGGTAAGCACCAAAGTTTCATCAACACCAACTGTTTCGTGTTTTAGTTTGAGTTGGCTTTTATTGAAAAGTTCACTAATCGGTTTTTCATCTAACCATTGCAACTGAATAGCATTATTTTCTAATTTATTCATTTTGGCCACCGAATGTGTTTTTAATAAGTGCTGCATCGCTAACGAATTGCTTTCACTATCGTCAAAAGCAATGGGCGTAAAATCTAAAAAAGTCTCGTTATAAACCTTAAATGGCACTACTAGAAAGGCAGCTTCCTTTTCTTTTTTAACTTTATTTACCACATAGGCTTGTTTGTATTTTTCAAGTGCTTCTAAATCGTCTTTAGAGTATTTGGACGGATTGGAACTATCTTTTTCGAAAGCTTCTTTAAAGGACATGATTTCCCATTCACCCTGTTTGTTATCGGTAAATTTTCCCAACAACGATTTTTCAAAGCTCACTGCTTCGCTCACATAAAATGGTTGAATGGATTTTACGATACAAGCTTGTAGACTGAGCAGTAATATAACTACGCCAAAAAATTTTAAGATTTTCATATTATTTGTTTTAATTGAACTGGGCAAACTTATGGTCTTAGTCTGATCAATGAAACTAAAATTCGATGAATAATGGTTTGCACATGACGAACAATAAATTTACTGTATCCATATTTTTTAATGTCAATTCGGAATGTTATATGACATTACAAAACTCATATAAGAATTATAAATCTGAACATTTATCCAAAATGAAACAAACTAAAACTTAAAATTGTGTACACAATGATAATTGCTGGTCCTAGTAAACCAACAAATATGCCTCCAGGGAAAAACTCTTTCTGGCTAACAATACCCATACTAAATGCAACGGCATTTGGTGGTGTTGAAACCGGAAGCAACAATGCACAAGATGCAGATAAACCAATAATTACAGGTAAAAATGCCACATTCGCACCGGGAATGATACTTACCAAAGAAATTCCTACCGGAACTAAAATCGTGGTAGCTGCGGTGTTACTCATAAAATTAGACAACAATACTGATACATAGCCAAATATTACAATCATAACGTAATAATTCAATTCAAAATGGTTGATACTTTGCACAAAATATTCCGCAATGCCTTGTTCTTGAATGGCCAAACCAAGCGATAATCCACCGGCAACCAACATAAGTGTATCCCAAGGTAATCTTCTTACATCTTCAGAATCTATGATACCTAACATCGTTAACAACACAATTGGGACACCAGAAACTACTGCTACGGGAATACCTGTCCACTGAGAGGTTAACCACAGTAAAAGCGTTCCTGCCAAAATTACTAAAACAATGTTCTTTCTGATTATATCTTCTTGCGTTAGAGGAACAATTTCGGTTTTAAGAAACTCTAAGGAAATGTGCTCAGTTTTTAAATTATATTTTTTCACCAGTAGCTTGTAAAACAAAAAGACTAATAAAATAGCTGCTGGTACACCTATAACCATCCATTCAATAAATGAAATTCTAATACCAATACCTTCAAGTGCACCAACGGCAATGGCATTTGGTGCTGAACCAATAATGGTACCCATTCCGCCAATTGAGGCTGCTGCAGGCACTCCAATGAGTAATGCTCTAATTAATGAAGCATCTTTCCCTAATGTTAAAATAAGTGGTGCAATAGAAGCTAAAATCATAGAGGTTGTTGCTGTGTTGCTCATCAACATTGAAAGCGCGGCAGTTACCATCATTAATCCTAGCAATACATTTTTAGAGTTACCACCAAGCTTGGGTAAAATAAATTTTAAAAGGGATTCGTCTAGTTGTGTTTTCCGCATACCTTCCGCGAGGAAAAAACCTCCAAGAAACAACCAGATTACACCATCAGACCAGGTTTGTACATATTGCGTAACATCAATATCGGGATTAGAACCCATTGAAAAAACAAGAAAACCAATAATTAAAATACCTACTGCAAAAGGCGGGATTGCTTCTGTAATCCATAAGCCAATTGCTAAAAACAACAAAAACAATGTGTAATCCTGTGTTGAGGTAAAGCTTTCATCTCGCAACACATACACTAGAAAAAAGGATGTCACCAAGGTTGTTAAAAAGAAAATGGTCTTGGTTTGTCTTTCAATTTTTTTGGTGTATTTTGAGAGCGAATAGGATCTTGAATCAGACATAATGATGTAAGTTAGTTTTGTTGTTTAGTTCTTAAATCGAAGTTATGAAAAACCATTAACATAGCCGTATTTGCAAATGTTTTACTGCCGTCTGTTGTGGGATTTTTTATCATGTTTAAATATCCAAGTTGAATTCTTAGATTGTCAAATTTATAACCAATTCCAACAGTGAAGCGGTTTTGATTAAGTCTAAAACCTTTGGTGACATTTTTACCCGTATCATATAAAATTTCATTATAACTGTAGGCGTACCACTCAGTGTTTTTCTCTGAATTTTTATATATCGGATATTGAGCCATCAAGAAATATCGCAAACGCCAGTTAAATTCATAGTTGTCTAGCAAAAAATTATCTTCAATTTCTTGTCTAAATCGGGCATCGTATCTAAACCTGTTGGTTATGGTAAATTTATTGAGATTAAATGTCGCTGTAGTTTGTCCCCAAGGTCGATATTCGTTTCGAGTAGGAGTGAGATCATTTCTGCTATAAAGCCACAAGCGCGCAAATCCTAAGGTACTTGTACCTCTCACTTTTTCGCTAAAATTAAAATGGTAAGTGGCACCAGTTCTCACAATTAAAAAGCTTTCAGGCACAAAATGTGCATCGTTCCAGATTGAAATTCTGTCGCTTACTCGTGCGCTGGTTAGATAGCCAATCCAAACCTGATTCTCGTAAATAAAATCTTCCTGAGCAAGTGATTTCAAACTTGAAAAAACGAAAATTGCATAGCAAAAAATAAGTTGATAGAAATTCATGATTCATCATTTATTTCAAAAAACAAAGATACGCACAACTCCCACACATTTCAGGTGATTTATATCATGTAATCTATTGTTTATGAATGTTTTTTGCGAAAACGTTTGCGTTAGTTTAAAGTGAAAACATGATTATTGTCAGCTATTTTAAACAGTTAATTATCGTACTTTGTAATGCATAGTTAAGGTCTAATTAAAATTATATATCATGAAAAATATTAGAGTTATTAAAGAATTACACGACTTAGGAATTACAGGTTACCATGAAGTATCTTACAATCCGAGTTATGAGGAGCTATACAAAGCCGAAGTATCTACCATGCGCAAAGGTTTTGAAAAAGGAGCGGTTACCGATTCTGGAGCAGTAGCTGTTAAAACAGGAGTATTTACAGGTCGATCTCCAAAAGATAGATATATAGTTTTAGACGAAGTTACTAAAGATACTATTCATTGGGATGGCACTGTAAATAAGCCAACTACAAAAGAAATTTATGACAACTTAAAGGATTTGGTTTTAGAACAATTATCCGCCTCCAAAAAAATATATGTGGTTGATGCTTTTTGCGGCACAAATCCTGATACACGATTAAAAGTGCGTTTTGTTATGGAAGTCGCATGGCAAGCACATTTTGTAACCAATATGTTTATTAGACCATCACATTATGAACTAGAGAATTTTGGCGAACCTGATTTTATCGTAATGAATGGTTCAAAAACTACCAATCCAAATTGGAAGGAACAAGGTTTAAATTCTGAAAATTTTGTGGTATTCAATCTTACAGAAAAGATACAGATTATTGGTGGCACTTGGTACGGTGGTGAAATGAAGAAAGGTATGTTTGCTATGATGAATTATTATTTGCCATTAAAAGGAATGGCATCGATGCACTGCTCTGCTAATGTTGGAGAAGATGGTGATGTGGCCGTGTTTTTTGGACTTTCAGGCACGGGAAAAACAACCTTATCTGCCGATCCTAAACGATATTTGATAGGTGATGATGAACATGGTTGGGACAATAATGGGGTGTTTAATTACGAAGGTGGCTGTTATGCCAAAGTAATAGATCTTTCTGAAGATAACGAACCAGATATCTATCGAGCCATTAAACGTGATGCTTTACTAGAAAATGTAGTAGTGAATGAGTATGGAGAAATTGATTTCTACGATCATTCAATTACTGAAAACTCTAGAGTTTCATATCCGATTTATCATATTAATAAAATTGTATTGCCTTCTAAAGCAGGTCACGCTAGTAAAATAATTTATCTGTCTGCCGATGCTTTTGGTGTGTTACCTCCGGTGTCTATTTTAGATGATGAGCAAGCGCAATACCACTTCTTATGCGGTTATACTTCTAAACTAGCTGGAACCGAAAGAGGCATAACAGAACCACAGCCTTCGTTCTCGCCTGCATTTGGAGAAGCATTTTTAACCTTGCATCCTACTATGTATTCAAAAACGCTGATTGGTAAAATGAAAGAACACAATGCCAAAGCATATTTGGTTAACACCGGATGGAATGGAACAGGCAAGCGTATTTCTCTTAAAAATACACGCGCTATTATTGATTCAATTTTAAATGGTTCTATAGATAAAGCCGAAACGACTCATGTTCCTTATCTGAATTTGACTATTCCAACAAAATTGAATGGTGTGACCGACATTTTAGACCCAAGAACCACTTATAAAAGTGTTTCAGAATGGGAAACTAAAGCCAAGAGTTTAGCTGCTAAATATATTTCAAACTTTAATCAATATACCGATACCGATGAAGGTAAGAAACTTATGGCTGCAGGACCACAGTTATAATTTATTTGAGTTTTAAAAGAAAAAGGGTTGCCGTTTGCGGCCCTTTTTTGTTTTAGACATATTTTTTATAGTCAATTTTAAAATTTAATTACTATTCTAAGGTGTTGAAAATAAATGATTTTATTTTCCATTCGTCATCATTTGATTTTTCCCAATTTACAACACTTCGCGCTTTATAAATCCATGCTACGCTGTCGTTTCTTACCCAGTTTACTTCAAAATTGCCGTATTCTACCGCGGTATTTTCGGCGAATGATACGTCCTCGATTTGATGTTGATATTTGGTCGAGATATTATTGTCGAACAAGAAGTCATAGAATTCTTTTATTTCCTTTTTCCCTGTTTTCACTTCAAATTCAGGTGGAATATTTTTGGCATCTTCAGCAAAAATTTCGACTAATCCATCAGAATTCATGGCATTCCAATGTTCGGTAAAATTAGACCATAAGGCTGAAATTTCAGGCTCAGGATTTAGAGGTTCCGTTTTCTTTTCTTCACAAGCTAAAATTAACAGAATCAAAAACAGTGAGGTTAAAAAAATAGATTTTTTTCTTGTAAATGAGGTTGATTGTATCATGACAGGAACGATTTAATTGGTTAGTGTCATGAAAGTTAATAAAAATATTTCAAATTTTCAATCATCTTACTAATCAGCACAACAACTGTTCAAAAAAGCCACCAATTTTTTTCTTTTTATCTACAAAGTGTATTTCAAGTATCCAATGCCTTTTGTTACCCTTGGCATCTACCGTAAACATGTTTAGATTGTTTTCTGGATGTATGTATAAGCCATAATTATTAGACTCAATCTTTTCATGCGGAAACTGCCCGATTAAATGACCACCAATTTCGCCACCGTATTCCCAGCCATAGTTATTGGCAACTTTTGTGATGTGATTGTAAAAGGTTGAAGCAGTTAATTCGGTTTGCTGATGAAACCAGTCCTTAACTTCGTACCAAGCTGTTTCGATGTCGGTTTTAAGTTTTATTTTGTAGGCATCATGGCCAAGCACAAAGGTTCTTCCAAAATCGGCTTCCCAATCTTCGAAAATGGGTCCGAAATCTAAAAATACAATATCATCAGGTTGAATTACAAGGTTTGGAGGGTTGTCATCGTAAGGTCTAAGGGTGTTTTCTCCAGATCTCACAATGCGTTTATGCCAATATTTTTCAATTCCGAACATGTCAAACGCTAATTTGAAAATATCAGTGTTTACGTCTTTTTCGGTTTTTCCAGCTTTTATAATTTGACGCTTTTCAATTTCATCAAATAATTGGCTTGCCTTTGCTTCGGCTTCTATTAAATTTTTCAGACTCTCAGACATCACATGAATGCTTCATCAAAAATTACTGTTTCAAAAATTTGATGGTAACGTTATTTTCTAAAAGTTGAAGGAAATAAACACCAGGTGCATAATTTTTCACCTCAATACCTTCGTTTTCATTTGGGAGGCCTTGGAAAACCTTTTGACCCAATTGGTTGAAAATAGCGATTGGCTGAGAATTATTTTCAATACCTATTAAATAAATAAAATCAGCTGTTGGATTTGGAAACACACTTATATTTTGACTTTCAAGCGCATCAAGCGATAAGGTAATAAGTTCATTTTCAAAATAATTTAAATCGTTTTGATTGAAAGCCGCGTTAGCAATATCCAAATCACCATCGTTGTCAAAATCGGCGACTGTAAAAACGTAAGCCTGATTTTGGGTAGCATCGATTACTGCCTCGGAAGCAAAACTTCCTGAACCCAAATTTTTAAACCAAACAATATCATTTCCTGCGCCAGACGATCCACTACTTAAAATAATATCTCTGAGTCCATCATTATCTAAATCGAACATTCTAACGCTTGCCGGATTACCAATACTGGTTGTAAATTGTGTTTCTATATAATCGGTTCCGTCAAATTCATACCAATAAAAATTACCTGTTCCAGCAGTAGTAGATAAATCGGTCGCTAGGATATCGAAGTTATTATCACCATCTACATCATCAAACTTCACATTAAAAAAGTATTGCTTGTTTGTGGTAACCGGATTGGTTTCTTTTGTAAATGTGTTAGTGCCTCCCGGAAATAAATCATTTCTATAAACTTGAACGCTATTATTGCCTTGGGGTGTTGATGCGGTTGCAACCACCAAATCTAAATCACCGTCGCCATCAATATCACTCATGCTCATAGATGCAGGCGCTGTAATGCTACCATCTATTAAATTGCCAGCTCCAAAATTTCCAATTCCATCTCCTTCATGCCAAGAAACTGAATTGCCAAAGTAGGCAGATACTACCAAATCTTGAATACCATCGTTATTGACATCAGCAAAAAGAAAATCAGCAGCACCACTAACGCCAGAAACTATAGTTTGCTGGCTTCCGAAGTTTCCATTTCCATCATTTTCAAACCAAACAACATTGTTACTTGAAAATCCGTTTGCAACAATATCTAAAAATCCATCACCATTTACATCAAATAATTTGACACCAGTTATAAAACTTAGTGTGTTCGAAATTAAAGGTTGCAAAGTAAAGGTGCCATCACCGTTGTTTAAATACCATTCTAAGGTGCTGCCATTAGCAGTGCCAATGACAATATCAGCAAAAGCATCTCCATTTATAAAACCAGAATCGATGGTGTAAGGAGCCGCACCTGTATTATTATTAATCGTTACTTTAGGTGCAAAGGTCGTTTGAGCCGCTACTATTACTGGAAGTAATATTGTGAAAAGAAAGTGTAGTTTTTGCTTCATGGGAGTTGAAATTTAAGTTTAAGAGTTGGATTAATTAATTGACTCTCAAAATTATAAAATTATTTCAAACTTCCAACCATTTCTTCAGGTTTTACCCAGTTATCGTAATCTTCGGCGGTAACGTAACCTAAGTTTATAGCTTCTTCTTTTAAGGTTGTACCATTTTTATGCGCTGTGTTGGCAATTTCGGCTGCTTTGTAATAGCCAATTTTTGTATTTAAAGCGGTAACAAGCATCAGTGAATTATTCAAAAGTTGTTTGATCACACTGTGATTAGGTTCTATGCCGATAGCACAGTTAACATCAAAACTTACGCAAGCATCACCGATGAGTTGCGCCGATTGTAATACGTTGGCTGCCATAACTGGTTTAAACACGTTTAATTCGTAATGACCCTGGGTACCGCCAACTGTTACAGCTACATCATTACCCATCACTTGAGCGCAAACCATGGTAAGCGCTTCGCATTGTGTAGGATTTACTTTTCCTGGCATGATGGAACTTCCGGGTTCGTTAGCTGGAATGATGATTTCACCAATACCACTTCTCGGTCCTGATGCCAGCATTCTAATATCGTTTGCAATTTTATTCAATGAAACGGCCAATTGTTTTAATGCGCCATGGGTTTCAACCAAAGCATCGTGGGCTGCTAGTGCTTCAAATTTATTTTCGGCAGTTATAAACGGTAAACCAGTAAATTCAGCGATGTATTTTGCTACCAAAACGTCGTAGCCATCTGGTGCGTTTAAACCAGTGCCAACCGCTGTGCCACCAAGTGCTAATTCGCTCAAATGAGGCAAGGTATTTTCTAAAGCTTTTAAACCGTGGTTTAATTGGGAAACATATCCTGAAAATTCTTGTCCCAAAGTTAATGGCGTGGCATCCATTAAGTGTGTTCTTCCTATTTTAACCACATTTTTAAAGTCGGTTGATTTTTGTTGTAAAGTATCTCGAAGCTGTTTAACACCAGGAATGGTAACATCTTTAATTTTTTTATAGATGGCAATGTGCATACCAGTTGGAAAGGTATCGTTAGACGACTGCGATTTGTTAACATCATCGTTTGGTTGTATGGTTTTATCGCCTTCACCAATTATTTTGCCAGCAATTTGATGCGCACGGTTAGCAATAACTTCGTTAACATTCATATTGCTTTGGGTTCCAGAACCTGTTTGCCAAATAACCAAAGGAAACTGCGAATCGTGCTGACCAGTTAAAATTTCATCGCAGACTTTTGCAATTAAATCTCTTTTTTCAGCGGCTAAAACTCCGAGATCGCAATTGGTATACGCAGCTGCTTTTTTAAGGTAAGCAAAGCCATAAATAATTTCTAAGGGCATTGAAGCTTCTGGTCCGATTTTGAAATTATTTCTGGAGCGTTCTGTTTGTGCACCCCATAATTTATCTGCAGGGACTTTTACTTCGCCCATGGTATCTTTTTCTATTCTGTAATCCATGATTTATTGGTTAAATTAAGTACTACAAAATTACTAATTTTTAGTAGAAGGAATTGCCGTTTTTATACAGAATGATAGGTAAAAGGCTAAAGATTTCAATATGATTATAGAAGGTTTGACTTTTTGGTGTTTTAGTTAGTTTCCTGTTAATAAATACTAGTTTTCTTCTTGTTTAAGATTATTTCTTAGTTTATATTTGCACAACAAACACTGTAATTATGTTCGAATTTGACCAATATTTAGGATTTTTAGCATTTTTAACTATATTGACTATTGGCTTTTGGTTAATGATTTTTTTATTAACCTTCGTAATACCATATTGGTTATTTGGCGCTTCTATTGAGCGTTTTAAAGAAATTTTAGCCGAAAGAAAAGCTAAAAGAGAAAGGGCATCACATTAATTGAAACTAAAAAATAGGTATAAAGGAAATCGAAAGGTTTCCTTTTTTTCTGCCTAAAAGTGAGGCACAAAAAAAGCCCTTCTGAAAAGAAAGGCTTGTTAATTTTGGGTGGAAGATCGGTCTCGAACCGACGACCTCCTGAACCACAATCAGGCGCTCTAACCAACTGAGCTACAACCACC
>NZ_DAISXK010000024.1:0-42955 GCF_036825875.1 Paucihalobacter sp.
GATCATACATTTATCTTTAATTTGGATTAGCAAAAGTTGGTTTTAAAAAGTCGGTTGTTTCAGCCGACTTTTTTATTTAAAAGTTTTTTGAAATGGTATTGAAATAATTTATATATTTAAGTTTATTTCAAAATGACACCGCTCAAAAACATACAAGAAAAACGCAAAAAACTGCTTTACCACTATAAAATACTAGTGGAAGACTCCTATAATTGGCGTGAAACCGACTCTGCCCTGAGCGATATTCAAGAGTATAATGCCATTAAAACGCTTGAGGAAATTAACTTACTCAACTTTTTATCGCGGTCTTAAACTGAATTTAATGTTTCATGAAGGCTTTCAAAATACTTAAAAGCCCCTTGCAATCTCGAACCATACCAAGAAAACATTTCACCATCTGCAATAATAACTTGCTTGTCTGGAAACAGCGCTTTAAATTGTTTAACATGCTCTGTTTTAAATGGAAATGGTTCTGAAGACAACAAAATAATTTCGGTTTTGTGTAAGTCTTGGTCAACCAAGTCTATTTCGGGATACCTGTTTTTAGATTTGAAGACATTTGAAAAACCTACTTCTTCAATCCTGGCATTGATAAACGTATTATTTGCTGCCACCATATAAGGCTGTTGCCAAATAAAATAAGCAACTTTAACCCTCGACACGTTGATGAATCGCTTTCTAAAAGTATACCGGTCGGCTTCTATCTTGTCAATAATAGCTTGTGACAAATATTTAACATTAAATAGATCTCCATAAAACTTTATCAGAGTTAAGGCATCGTCAAATGTATTGACATCTCTAATTTCTACTTTAGCTATGTCCTGGAGTTGCTGAACCATGTCCAAGGTATTTTCCTCTTTATTACAAAGGATGATATCTGGATTTAATGCTTTTATTTTTTTGAAATTGACTTGTTTGGTACCACCAACTACAGGTATTTCCATTCGCAGGTTTTCGGGATGAACACAAAATTTAGTTACTCCTACCATACTAGATTGCAGCCCTAAATCTACCAGTAATTCAGTTTGACTGGGAACTAAAGAAATTATACGACTAAAGGTTTGCTTTTTAGTCATTGTGAAAAATTATAATGATTGAAGTAACGAGGCCATTTGCTGCTGAAGTTCTTGAGCCTTTAGTTTGGCAGCGTTTGCAAAATCTGCCTCATTTGAAGCGTAAATTACGCCTCGCGAAGAATTGATTAACAATCCCACGTCTTGATTCATGCCATACTTACATACTTCTTCCAAACTACCACCTTGAACGATATTCAAGAGTATAATACTATCAAAACGCTTGAGGAAATTAACTTACTAAATTTTTTGTCGCGTACTTAATTTTACAGTATTAAGTAACCAAAAATAACGCATACACCAGAATAATTAGTAGA
Source organism: Paucihalobacter sp. (assembly GCF_036825875.1). Classification (NCBI taxonomy): domain Bacteria; kingdom Pseudomonadati; phylum Bacteroidota; class Flavobacteriia; order Flavobacteriales; family Flavobacteriaceae; genus Paucihalobacter; species Paucihalobacter sp. The sequence continues at coordinate 1,391 of NZ_DAISXK010000024.1, forward strand.
AATATCAGACCCAAAATTGGTTATGTTCCTGTTTGTAGCATATCTAAATTCGAAAGAATACTTGTTTTTAAATTCATATCCCAATCCAAAATTGGCGTTAGCCGTAGAGTTTATCTCTAAGTCATTTGATTCGGAAAACGTAACCTCGCCTCCAAAATTAAAACCAAATGCATAGGCTACACCTACAAAAAGCTTAGAATTTTCATTTAAAAACATATAATGCCTTACTCCAATTGGAACATCAATAAATCTGTAGTTGGCCTCAATTTCATTAACGAATTCTCTCTCGATAACCTGACCAAAAATCCTATTATTCGAGCCACTACCCTTATAAGATTGATAGGCAGGGTCGATATAAACACTCCATTTGTTTTTATTAAATGGTAATATATACTCTAATTCAACACCTATTCTCAAGTTATATTCTGTACTTAATGTAGCCGAATATATGTCGGGGCTGAAAAAACTTCCTTTAAAATCTGTTTCCGCATTAAAACTTGCTATCCCAACTTTTGCCTTTAATTTAAAAACATCCTTTGCTGCATTTTTATTATAAATCACAACATTATAACCCATGCAGTTATTATATTTTTGGAAAAATTCAGTTAAGTTTTTTTTGTCATATTTCAATTTTCTAGAGTCATCCGCGTCTATGCCTTCACACTTAAAGTTATAAAATAAATGACTTCGAAATTCAGAATTCTCAGCAACTTGATTGTTATTAATCATATACTTTTTAAAAATTAAAGGAACGATTTCCATTGAATTTTCAAGATTGTAAAAAAATCTGGTAAGCCCTAATCCTTCGTAGATAAAAAGGTTGGCTGCACCACCAACTAATTGTTTTAAAAGCAAGGTTTTAATTTCAAACTCAGGTTCTTTCTGATAAGACATTTTAGCTAAACTATTGGCAGACATATCAAGCTGGACATTGAATTTTTTATATTTAACAAAATCGCCAATGCCAAATTCCTTTAGGTTCTCAATTTTATAAGTCACGATTTCCTTATCGTCTAACCTTAATTTAAATAAAATTTCGGACGGGCTATTTACCCAATCCATATTTTTTATAAAACCCTCTTTGCGGTTGTTGGCATTATTAATAATATAACCTGGTTCAAAATTAATTTGACCAAATATGGTGGCCGATGAGAATAGTAGTAAAAATGTAAGTTTTAAATACACGATGTTTGGTGTTTGGTCTCGCAAGATAATAATTATATCGTATTGGTTGTATATTAAATTATTAATTTTTTTTGTTCAAAATAGTCGAAGCATTTAATTAATCTCGACCCATACCAAGAGAACATTTCGCCATCTACAATTAGCACTTTTTTATCGGGAAATTCAGACTTGAACAGTTGAACATGTTCAGCGTTAAATGGAAACGGCTCTGTCGATAACAATATCAATTCGGCTTTTTGAAGTTCTGGTGTGTTAAAATTTATTTCGGGATATCGAAATTTCGAATTGAATACATTTTCAAATCCAGCTTCTTCCAGCATGGCATTGATAAAGGTGCTCTTAGCTGCCACCATATAAGGTTTTTGCCAGATAAAATAAGCCGCTTTTTTCCTTGGAATTTGAGTACGTTTTACTTGGAATTTAGTTCGATTGGCATGAATTTGTGCAATGAGTTTATTGGCAGATGAAGTTGTATCAAACAATTCACCATAATACTTTATAAGTTTTAAAGCATCATCAAAAGTGTTGACATCGCTCACTTCTACCTTAGCAATTTTTTCAAGTTCCAGAACCATCTCCAAGGTATTTTCTTCTTTATTACAAAGAATAATATCCGGTTGAAGTGCTTTTATTTTTTCGAAGTGAACCTGTTTAGTGCCTCCAACTACTGTTACTTCTTTTCTCAAATTTTTTGGATGTACACAAAACTTGGTCACACCAACCAGCTTCGATTTTAAACCTAGGTCAACTAGTAATTCGGTTTGGCTAGGAACTAACGATATGATGCGACTAAAAGTTTGTATTTTAGTCATTGTGCAAAATTATAATGATTGAAGTAACAGGGCCATTTGTTCCTGAAGGTCTTGAGCTTTTAGTTTTGCGGCGTTTGCAAAATCTACCTCATTCGAGGCGTAAATTATGCCTCGTGAAGAATTGATTAACAATCCAACATCGTTGGTCATGCCATATTTACAGACTTCCTCAAGACTTCCGCCTTGAGCACCAACACCAGGAACTAACAAAAAACTATTCGGGATAATTTGTCTGATTTCAGCTAAATATTCTGCCTGGGTAGCACCTACGACATACATTAAATTATTGGAATTTTTCCAGGTTTTAGAAGTGATTAAAACCTGTTTATACAATTCCAAACCATCAACGGATTTCGTTTGGAAATCAAAAGCCCCTTCATTAGAAGTTAAAGCCAGTAAAATGGCGTGTTTATCTTTAAACTCCAAAAATGGCTCCACCGAATCTTTTCCCATATAAGGTGCCACGGTCACACTATCAAAACCTAGATCTTCAAAAAACGCTTTGGCATACATACTGCTGGTATTGCCAATATCACCGCGCTTAGCATCAGCAATGGTGAAAATGTCAGAGTGATTTGAATTGAGATAGGTAATCGTTTTTTCTAAGGCTGCCCAACCTTTAATGCCGTGGGCTTCGTAAAAAGCTAAATTGGGCTTGTAAGCCACACACAAATGATGTGTAGCATCGATAATGGCTTTGTTAAATTCATAAATGGGATCCTCCGAAGTCAACAAATGCTTAGGGATTTTATTCAAATCAACATCTAAACCGATACAAAGAAATGAATGCTTTTTGTGAATTTGCGCTACTAAAAAATCCTTGGTCATTTATTCAAAAATTTAGAATTTAAATTTCGTTCATGAAATTCGATGGCATCTGAAAATACAACCTACATTGAAATTTTCTATTTTTTTATTCTAGTCTCCCTTTAAAACATGGATTTAAGAAACTACAAAAGATAAAAAGTATATTGTATAGACAAATACCATTAGCCCTAAATTTCAATCTTATCGCATGTTATTCATCATTTGCATCATTTGCTTGCCTTTACCGCCTTGCATCATTTTCATCATTTTGCTCATTTGCTCAAACTGTTTCATAAGCTGGTTCACTTGCTGCACAGAAGTCCCTGAACCATTACCTATTCGTTTTTTACGTGCAGCATTAAGTAGTGATGGATTTGAGCGTTCAGCGGGTGTCATGGATTGAATAATGGCTTCAACATGTTTAAAGGCATCATCATCGATATCAACATCTTTCATCATTTTACCAGCTCCAGGAATCATTCCGAGTAAATCTTTCATATTACCCATTTTTTTGATTTGCTGAATTTGTTTTAGAAAATCATCAAAACCAAACTGGTTCTTAGCTATTTTTTTAGAAAGCTTTCTGGCTTCTTCTTCATCATATTGTTCCTGCGCTCTTTCTACAAGAGATACCACATCACCCATACCGAGAATTCGGTCGGCCATTCTTGAAGGATAAAACACGTCTATCGCCTCCATTTTTTCACCAGTACCAATAAACTTGATAGGTTTATTAACTACTGATTTAATAGAGATGGCTGCACCACCGCGCGTATCACCATCTAATTTTGTAAGGATTACGCCATCAAAATTTAAAACATCATTAAAGGATTTTGCAGTATTTACCGCATCTTGACCTGTCATAGCATCTACCACAAACAAGGTTTCTTGTGGTTGAATAGCTTTGTGAATATTTGATATTTCGGTCATCATGACCTCATCAACTGCTAAACGACCAGCGGTATCAATAATTACAACATTAAATCCGTTGGCCTTGGCATGAGCAATACCTGCCTTGGCAATAGCAACCGGATCGTTATTTCCTTTATCACTAAAAACTTCTACACCTATTTGTTCACCAACAATATGAAGCTGATCAATAGCAGCTGGTCGATAGACGTCGCAGGCTACTAATAAAGGCTTTTTGGTTTTTTTCTTTTTAAGATAGTTTGCTAGTTTACCCGAGAAAGTTGTTTTACCAGAACCTTGCAAACCCGACATTAAAATGATACTTGGCGCACCAGATAAATTTAATCCTTCGGCATCGCCACCCATAAGTTCGGTTAGCTCATCCTTAACAATTTTAACCATTAACTGCCCTGGTTGCAAGTTGGTTAAAACATTTTGACCAAGTGCTTTTTCTTTTACTCTAACAGTAAAATCTTTGGCAATTTTAAAGTTAACATCGGCATCTAAAAGCGCTCTTCTAACTTCTTTTAAGGTTTCGGCAACATTTACCTCGGTAATACTACCGTGACCTTTAAGTACGTGTAAGGCTTTATCTAACTTTTCGCTTAAATTATTAAACATGTGTCTTTTGTTTTGGAAAGTTGCAAAGTTACAAATTTAAGGTTGATTAGTAAAGTGCTAAATTCGGACTTAAATAAAAAAAGAGCTGCACTTTTCTGCAACTCTTTTAAATATGAATGGATTTATTAACTAATAAAACAAATTGATCATAACTTATGTTTTAGAAATGGCCTATTAATTTAAATTTTATCAAAGGTAAGTCGGTCATCATCGTCGGTTAACTCAATTCTATTTTCAGTTATAGTCAATACATCCCAATCATCATCTAAATCGTCCAACGGGTTACTATCTTCTGGGAAAATAAGTAACAATTTTAGTTGATTTTGACTATTTGAAAATGAGGACCAACTTCCGGTTACAACATTTGATTGTTGATTGGAAACGTCAACACTTCCGTTTGAATTAAATACAAATGTTAAATTTTGAAAATCTAAGGTATCATCCTCGTCGTCAAAGTAAAGCGATACAAACCAGCTTCCGTCTGTAATAATATTTCTTAAATTTTGAACTTCTTCATTATTGGTAGAAATACATACTTGTTCTAATTCAAGCTCATCCTCAATGTTTCTGAATTTAACTTCAATTTCATCATCATCATCATCGTCCTCAAACTTTCTGAACACCCAACCCGCATTATTTAAATCAGGTAAGCCATCAATTTGCAAGTTTAACTTAATACTAGTGGTTGTTTCTGTTAGACTCCAAGTACCATTATATACAATACTTTGAGGCCCCGTAACAACAACCATTCCACCTTCACGGAAATCTATCAGAAAATCTTCATATAAATCATCAAGTTCTTGGTCGTCAATTTCTAGATCATCTACTTTCCAAAAACATTCTAATAATAGTGCCTCCAATTCATCTATTGATAGGTTGGTGTTACTATCATCATCGCAATCATCGGAATTAGCTTCAATAATATTGTTCAATTCAGAATTATTATTTACTGAAATCACAGTTCCATCAAATAAAATAACATTAATGGGATAGTTTATGGCGGCAATCACATCGTCATCATCAAAATCGTCATCTAGAAAATTGAATAATTCCTGATCATTGTTCACTACAACCGTTTCTAAAAATTGAAACGCAGTATTAAACAGCGATAATGTTATGGGATATTCAAAATTGATACATTCAATATCATCATCCACATTATAACTGTTAAGGCATTCTTCAATATAAAATTCTAACTCATCATTGTTATTAACAACCACTTCCGAATAGTCGAATAAAATAAGTGTTATTGGATATACAATTTGGAGTTCATCATCATCATCATCAAACTCATCAAATATAGTCGCAACTATATCGTAGTCTTCTTCAGTTTCTATAATTATTTCATTTCCATTAACAATAATGGTAAATGGCAAATCAATTGCCAAACAACTGGTACTTGTAACTATTGACGATGCATTGCTACTTAAGGTTGACATGTTGAATATGTTTCGTGCTAGTGGCGAATCAGGCACTAAAGTTTCTTGTTCGGTAGGTTGTGTAATTTCGGTGACCTCATCTTGGCAGGAAACAAAAAATACTAGGGCAAAAAAAGTGATTAATTTTGAAAAATATCCTATTGTTTTCATGGTTATGGTTTTGTTATTTTTTATAGAACAGGTGAACATTAAAAATTCCTACCTAGATTTTAAATTTTTTATTTCCAAGTTTAGTAAATCTATCCGTTTTTTTGTTGAAATAATTGATTTTAATTGGTTCAATTTAAGTTGATATTTTAATTTGAGGATTCTGTTCTCGGGATTTTTAATCAATTTTTGCTTTAGTTCATCTAACATCAAAATACTATGATGAAGTTTTTGCTGGTTGTAACATGATAACATAGTTAGTCCAAAATCTAAAAACGAATTTTGATATTTTAACTGAGTATCATGATCACGTAAAGTTGTTGTTTTGGGATTTTCAGGGCAATGATTTTCCATAAGAGATGAAGTATTTTATTTACTTTTGTACAACGATTTTTATTTGTAATTAAACAATTTAAAAGCTAATTTTCCTACCTGAAATTTTCAAAAATGTCAAAATCTATAAATGACAATGTTTGTTCCGAATCTATTTATTCGGCTATCTTTAAAAAGTATTCAACTGACTTACATAATTTTCTTTATTACAAATTTGGCGAAAACTTCAATCCAAAAGATAAAGTTCAAGAAGCATTCATCAAGCTTTGGGAAAATTGTAGTAAAGTAACACCCGATAAGGCCAAATCGTTTCTCTTTACTGTTGCCAATAATTTAATGTTGAATGAACACGCACATCAAAAAGTAGTCTTGAAATATCAAGCAACCAAGCCTAAACATTACACCAATGAAAATCCAGAGTTTATTATGCAAGGCAATGAATACATGGATACCTTACAAAAAGCCATCGAAAATTTAACCGATGCGCAACGCACCGCCTTTTTAATGAATAGAATTGAGGGAAAAAAGCATAAAGAAATTGCCGAAATATTAAACATTTCAACCAAAGCAGTTGAAAAAAGAATTTACGGTGCCTTAAAAATATTAAAAGAACAAGTTGAAGGCTTAAAATAAAACCCAAATTAGGTAGGAATTTTTAAAGCTCAATTGTTTTATAATTGAAATATGTGAATTATGACACGAGAATTACTCATAAGTAAATGGTTAGACAACAATCTGAATCCTGAAGAATTCAAGGCTTTTCAACAACTTGAAGACTACGAAGATTTGGTAAAGTTAGACCGCAGTATTCAGCGTTTTAAAGCCCCAGAATACAATGCACAGCAAGAGTTGGAAAAAACGCTTCACCACATTAGGACCTTAAAAACAAAAGAATCCAGCTGGTTAAAACCACTTATGCGCATTGCTGCTGTTTTGGTTATTGCTTTTGGATTGTATTATTATATTTCTGGTTTAGACACCAATTATCAGACAGAAATTGCACAACAAATTGAAACCCTATTACCAGACGAATCCGAAATTATTTTAAATTCCGCCTCAACCTTATCATTTAATAAAAGAAATTGGAGTAAAAACCGATTGGTAAATTTAGAAGGTGAAGCTTTTTTTAAAGTGGCAAAAGGTTCAAAGTTTAAGGTAGTAACTTCTGCAGGAATCGTTAGCGTTTTAGGAACCGAATTCAACGTGAAACAAAGGGACAACTACTTTGAGGTTTATTGTTTTGAAGGATTGGTAGGTGTTGAAACCATTGGTGAAACACAAGTTTTAAAACCAGGAGAAAGCTTTCGGATTATAGACGGAACTATTAAAAAAATCACTAATGAATCAGCACAGTTACCTACTTGGCTTTCAAAAGAAAGTTCGTTTGATGATGTGCCAGTTTATCTCGTTTTTGAAGAAATTGAACGTCAATATAGCATTACAATAAATAGTGATCAAATTGAAAAAACACTTCTATTTAATGGCACATTTACACATACCAATTTGGAGTTAGCCTTAAAATCTATAACAATTCCACTAAATTTAACCTACACAATAGACAATGAACAAATAACCATTCTGCGTGACTAAAGCTTTTATTAAGTTTATTTTCATATTGATATTTTGCGGTGATGGCAGCTTAAAGTTACAAGCCCAAACTGGCGAACGAACAACACTTGAGCAAGTTTTAAAATTGTTGGAATATCGTTATGATGTTCGATTTTCTTTTAACCCAAATGCATTAGAAAATTTTGCATTGCTTGTACCGAATGAAAATTTAAGCTTGGATGAAGCTTTAATATTTATCAAATCTCAAGTAAATGTTGAAATTTTAAAACTAAACGATCGCTTTATTACTGTTAAGGCTTTCAGATGGTCAGAATCTTTTTTAGATCAAACTCTCGACGAAGTACTTATAACCAATTATATAACTAGTGGTATCTCCAAAAAATCTTTAGGAAGTTTTAATATCAATCCGGAGAAGTTTGGGATTTTACCGGGTTTAGTAGAACCTGACGTTTTACTGATTTTACAATCGTTACCAGGCATAACCAGTACCGACGAATCAGTCTCTAATCTTAATATTCGAGGCGGAACAAACGACCAAAATTTAATTATTTTCGACGGTATGAAAATGTACCAATCGGGTCATTTCTTTGGGTTGATTTCGGCCTTTAATCCGTATATCACAAAAAATGTATCGGTTATTAAAAATGGTTCAAGCGCTTATTATGGCGACGGTATTAGCAGTATATTAAACATGCAAACCTCATCCGAAGTGAGCGAGGACAAAACGATTGGCGCAGGCATCAATATGATATATGGTGATATTTTTGCCGAATTACCCATTAACAAAAATGTTGAATTTCAATTTGCCGCCAGAAGATCTATCACCGATTTAATTTCCACACCAACCTTTAATAATTATTTTGAAAGGGCATTTCAGGATTCAGACATAACCAGAAATGCTTCGTCAACCGAAATACTTACACAAAACGAAAATTTTTACTTCTATGATGTGAATGCCAAATTATTAATGGATTTAAGTGAAAAAGACAAAATAAACATCAGTTTCATAAATTTTTTCAATAATGTTGATTACGAAGAATCAGCAACCTTTAGTTCTGGTGATCAAGCATTAACAAGCTCACTTACACAAAGTACTATAGCAGGTAGTTTAACTTACAACAGAAAATGGAGTGAAAAAATTAATTCAGAAGCGCAACTGTATCTTACCAATTACGATCTAGATGCCACAAATTTTGACATTGTAAACAACCAGCGTCTCATTCAAAAAAATGAGGTTTTGGATCTCGCTTCAAAATTTAACCTAAATTACAAACCTGCTGATGCAGTAGATATCAATTTTGGATATCAATTTAACGAAGTTGGTATCACAAATCTAGAAGATATTAATAATCCGGTTTTCAGAAGTTTCATAAAAGAAGTCATAAGAAGTCACTCGGCCTACGCAGAAGGTACCATTAAATTCAATAATGGTAGTACTATTTTGAGAGCCGGCGGCAGATTGAATGCCTTTCAAAAATTTGGCACTTACTTGTTAGAACCAAGGTTAGGTTTTAGCCAGCGGTTTGCAAACTATTTTAAGTTTGAAATTTTAGGAGAATTTAAAAGTCAGACCACCACCCAAATCATCGATCTACAGAACGATTTTTTAGGTGTTGAAAAACGGCGCTGGATTCTATCAAACAACGGGAGTATTCCCATTGTTAAAAGTCAACAAGCCTCTGCAGGCGTTTCTTTTAAGAAGAATAAGCTTTTTATTAATTTCGAAGGTTTCTATAAGGAAGTTGCTGGGATTACAGCAAGAAGTCAGGCCTTTCAAAATCAATTTCAATTTATCACCGATGTTGGTGGCTATACTGTTAAAGGAGCTGAATTTTTAATTAATTATCAGAATGAAAAATTCAGTTCATGGATGAGCTATACTTATAACGACAACCACTACAAGTTTGACAATATTAATAATGGTGTGCCGTTTCGAAATAACTTCGGCATAGAACATTTTGTGAATTTTGGTTTGAACTATAGTATTAATCATTTTAAAATTTCATCTGGTGTTAACTGGCATTCAGGGTTACCAATTACACTGCCTGTTGCAGGCAACGAGGTTGTAAATAACCAAATTAACTTTGAAACGCCTAATAACAGTACAACAAGCGATTATTTAAGAGTTGACACATCGGCAACTTATAGCATGACCATTTCAAAAAAAACTAAATTTGAAATAGGCGCATCTGTTTGGAATGTTTTTAACACAAAAAACATTATTAATACATACTTCTTTTTGAATCAAGAAAACCTGCCTGTGAAAGTTGAAAATTCGTCTTTAGGAATTACGCCTAACTTTTTTGCTCGAATTACTCTTTAATCTTTAAGTATTTTATGCATTACCAATACATGTGGAAAGGTTATAGCTGCAAGAAAAGAAAAGAAAAAAGACAACATAACAGTGGGACTATTTTCTAAGAACTGCACTAAAACAAAAAAGCCAACCACCGAAATTAACCAATATATAAAAGAGGACTTTATGTATTGAATAATGGTTTCTTTAGTAACTTCTTTATATAAGTATTGAACCTGATCTGCTAAGGATGGTAACGAATGCCAAAGAATAAAATACAAGGCAAACGACCAAATTAGATTTGAAGCAAAAAAAACAATTGAAAATAGAAATAAATAAAACAACTCAATAAAAACATTAAGCTTTTGCTTTAAATAAACCAGGGCGCCTGTTATTATGGTAAGTATTGCGGAAATTAACAAAATCCATCTCAACACATCAAGACTTATAATTACACCAATCATTTCATTAATTATACTTAACGCATCACTTGCATTGAGATACAATATTAAGGTAATCACTAACAAACCGTACCCTAAATAAAATAGATATGAGATAATACCATTATCAATTTTTAAAAAATGGAAATGTTGTTCGCCAAAATGATAGGCACTAAACACAATAAATAATATTAAGGCGACAGGCGGAATTGAAAAAAACAAGGTAGTACCAACACCAATTATCAATAAATAGGACATCAAAACCTTTAAAAAAGTAAGATTTTTGGTATTGTAAGCGCGTTTTATTAGCGTAATATCATTAGAACCATGCAGAATTCCCAACGAAAATATTAGAAAAAAGGCTACATAATCTTGAAAATTACCTAAAATATAGGCCGAAATCCATAAACCAAAAAACGTCGCCACTACCCGTATTGATTGAACTTTTTGATACATCGTCGTCATTATTTTAATAGTGTTTAATTTTTTTCACAAAATTTTAAACATTTTGTGTTTAACAATTAGTAAATTTACGTACACAAAATAACTAATTAACAATATTATGAATAATTTATTTTACGTTCTCGGTCAGTTAAAGCAAATTGCGACCGATGATTATGTAGGTTTTACTTTTTTCGTAGGAAGTATGGCCATGATGGCTGCCTCAGCCTTTTTCTTTTTATCATTAAACCAATTTGATAAAAAATGGAGAACTTCGGTTCTTGTATCAGGTTTAATTACCTTTATTGCAGCAGTGCACTATTTCTACATGAGAGATTATTGGGACCAAGTTGGTGAGTCTCCAACATTCTTTAGATATGTGGATTGGGTATTAACAGTACCATTAATGTGTGTTGAATTTTTCTTAATTCTACGTGTAGCTGGCGCAAAAGTTGGCCTTATGTGGAAATTAATTTTCTGGTCTGTTGTAATGCTAGTAACTGGTTACTTTGGTGAAGCCGTTGCAATTGGTAATCCAACTATGCAATGGGTTTGGGGTCTAATCTCAGGTATTGCATACTTTATCATTGTTTACATTGTTTGGTTTGGAGAAGGTAAGAAATTAGCCGAAACAGCTGGTGGAGCTGTATTAAAAGCTCACAAAGTATTATGTTGGTTTGTATTGGTTGGATGGGCCATCTACCCACTAGGTTACATTTTAGGAACTGAAGGTGGTTTATTTGGTTTACAATTAGTATCTAATATTGAAGCCGCTCAAATGTCAATGAACGTAGTTTACAACATTGGAGACGCCGTTAACAAAATTGGTTTTGGTTTGGTAATTTATAGTTTAGCAGTTGCTTCTACTACAAAAACTACTGAAGCCTAATAGTTTTATTTATTAGTTAATAAATGTAAAGGCTACTTCTTTATCTCAAAGGGTAGCCTTTATTATTTCATAAAAATCTCATATTCATATTTATTATGTTCGGACTATTTAAAAAGAAAAATCCAGAAGAAGTACTTCAAAAAAAATATAAAGATTTATTAAAAGAATCTTTTGAACTTTCAAAAACAAACCGTTCTGCGAGCGACAAAAAGCAAGCAGAAGCACAGGCTGTTTTGGAAGAAATTGAAGCGTTAAAAAAGTAATTAATTACATACGCTCAGGAACCTCGATCCCTAAAAGTTTGCAAGCATTCTTGATGGTGTTTCCTACAGTATGCGATAACTGGACTCTAAACGCTTTTTCATTTTCTGAATCAGCACCTAGAATGGAAACATTTTGATAGAAGGTATTAAAGGCTTTTACCAAGTCGTAAATATAATTCGCAACCAATGCCGGGCTGTATTGTAGTGCTGCATTTTGAATAACTTCTGGAAAAAGTTCCAATTGCTTTAATAGTTCTTTTTCCTTCTCGTGAAGTGTAATATCATTTTCGTTAAAGTTTTGGTTGATATCAGCCTTTCTTAATATAGACTGTATACGCGCGTAAGTATATTGAATAAACGGACCTGTGTTACCTTGAAAATCGATAGATTCTTTCGGATCGAACAAAATGCGCTTCTTAGGGTCTACTTTTAAAATATAATATTTTAAAGCACCTAGCCCAATAGTTTTGTAGAGCTGCCGTTTTTCATCTTGAGAATAACCTTCTAACTTGCCTAATTCTTCAGAAATTTCGCCAGCAGTAATTGCCATTTCTTCAATTAAATCATCAGCATCAACTACAGTTCCTTCTCTACTCTTCATTTTACCGCTTGGTAAATCTACCATCCCATAACTTAAATGAAACAGATTTTTTGCCCATTCAAATCCGAGTTTCTTCAATATTAGAAACAAAACTTTAAAGTGATAATCCTGTTCGTTACCTACAGTGTAAACCATACCTCCAACATCGGGATGGTCTTTTATACGTTGGATTGCAGTACCAATATCTTGTGTCATATAAACCGCTGTACCATCTGATCGCAATACGATTTTTTCATCTAACCCGTCGGGAGTTAAATCACACCAAACCGAACCGTCTTCTTTTTCATAAAAAATACCAGATTCTAATCCTTCGGCAACAAATTCCTTACCTAATAAATAGGTTTGGCTCTCGTAGTAATAGCTATCAAAATCAACACCTAATTTTTTATACGTGACTTCAAATCCGTTGTAAACCCATTGGTTCATGGTTTCCCAAAGTGCTACGGTTTCGGCATCGCCGGCTTCCCATTTTTGAAGCATTTGCTGAGCTTCCAGCAATATTGGTGCCTCTTTTTTGGCTTCTTCTTCTGTTTTTCCTTGAGCGATTAAATTTTCAATTTCCTGTTTATATACTTGATCAAACTTAACATAATAATTTCCAACCAGCTTGTCACCTTTTAATCCCGTAGATTCGGGTGTTTCACCATTTCCAAAACGCTGCCAAGCCAACATACTTTTACAAATATGAATCCCGCGATCGTTAATAATTTGGGTTTTATAAACTTTTTTACCTGAAGCTCTTAAAATTTCAGCAACACTGTAGCCCAATAAATTATTACGTATATGTCCTAAATGCAAAGGTTTATTGGTGTTTGGCGAAGAGTACTCTACCATAACGGCATTGTGGATATCTGAATCGATAAATCCAAATCTCGAATTATTCTTTATACTATTTAAAAATGATATATAGTAAGAATCTTCAATTTCTAAATTCAAAAATCCTTTAATCACATTAAACGCTTTAACATCATTCATTTCAGTTTGCAAATAGGTCCCGATTTTCTCTCCAATTATTTGCGGATTACCTTTTACATACCTAAGCATCCCAAAAATTACAACCGTAATATCGCCAGAAAATTCTTTGCGTGTTGCCTGGAATTCCACCACTGGTAATTCGGCCGAAAACAATTCTAAAACAGCTTTTTTAATGTGATTCTCAAGTACAGTTTGGAATGTCATATTCAAATTTTATAAGGGTCAAAGATAGTATTTTTATTAAAAATGAATCGATGAAAAGCCATGCTGAAATGTGATAAAATATTCTTTGAAAATGTTTAATTTTTCGACACACTCCGAGACTTATCTTAATCAAAAATTATAATATATATAACTGATTTTAATTTGTTTAAGTCTGTAAATAAAAGAGGCGTGTCGTTCGTCGATAAACAGGTCGATTTTCTATGATTTATGCCGTTTATCGATAGGTCGAATTTTTCTTGTAATTCAACTGTCAGTTTATCTAATTTTTAAGCATTAAATCCCTTAAATTAGTTTTTTCAGTATTGTTTAGTGATTTTTGGAATGCTATTAATCAAGGTCCCAAACGTTGATGACACTTAAAAAACAAACATTAACAGTTTTGTTATTGTTTATTGTGAACTTACTTAACCGTTCCCTCAAGGCAAGTTGGCATCACATTTACAGAAAAACAAACACTAACCAATCATGAAGCAGCAGTTATTCATAATAACTGCACTTATGTTTGTGCTATTTGTCCGTTCTCAAAACGAGCAGGTGGATGGCCTGATCCTTGAAATTGCATTTCAGAATCAAGATTCAGCAAAAGTAGACACCTCTATAAAACTTATTGATGTACTTTACAAAGCCCAAGATTACAAAAAGGCTTTACTTTATATTGATCAAACACTTCAGTTGTCTAATAAAATTAAATACACCAAAGGAAGTGCTGAAGCTAATTATTATCGCGCTTTAATTTATACCGACAGAGACGATTATTTTAATGCGATAGATAACTATTCCAAATCACGACTATTATTTACGCAACTTAAAGATACCTTAGGAATTGCAAAAGTTAGCAACAGCATTGGATTGATAGAAATAAGACGTGGTAATTACGCCACTGGGCTCAAAAATTCACTTTCGGCAATAGAAGTTTTTGAAAAACGAAACTTAAGCGATGAGTTGAGTAAAGCCTACAACAACCTTGCAGAGGCCTATTTCAATACCAATCAAATAGAAAAATCTTTGGAGTTTAATCAAAAAGCATTAACAGTTAGGAAGCAACTTTCCGATAGTTCTGGAATTAAAAACTCAACCAAAAACATTGCGCTCTTGTATTCAATGCGCAAAGAACACCGCAAGGCCATTGAATATTATGAAAAGGCATTGAGCTTACTTAACCCAAAAACCGATCAGGTAATGCGTGGCGACATTTTACCGCGCATTGGAAATGAATATCTTCAGTTTAGAGAATATGAAAAAGCTACGGACTTTTTATTAGAAGGACTGCAATACAACCGTAACGAAAATAATTCTGAAGGAATTTTACTGTCTCTTAATGCTATTGGGAACCTTAATTTAAAACAAAAACAATTAAAATTAGCAGAAATTCAACTTGCTGAAGCCCTTGATATTGCCTTAAAAACAAATAATAAAAACGAATTACTTAAAAACTATTATTTACAAATTGAACTAGATTCAACACGTGGTTTTTATCAAAATGCCTTTAATTGGCAACGAAAATATTTCAATTTAAAAGAAGAAATAAACCTCAGCAACCAGCCCAAAATCCTTGATGATATTGAATCAGCAACCAGCCAAATAGGCCTTGCAGACTCAATTAACAATACAACCGCAACCGAAAACTCCGAGAATTTAGGCATCAACAAAAAGTTTGAAATTGCAGCTTACCTTTTAGGAGCAGCATTATTGATTTCATTAATTAGTTTATTTATCATCGGAACTCAGTTCAGTAAATCTAAAAATTTACATGTTGGTCTTGCTGCAAAAAATAAACAACTTGCCGAGCAAAATGCTGTGGTTTTAGAACAAACGAAGCATCTTGAAGAAATAAACAAAGTTAAAGACCGATTGTTTTCAATTGTATCACACGATTTAAAGGATTCTATTTCATCAATCAAAGGGTTTTTAGATTTATTAAAAGAAGATAGCATTTCGAAAGAAGAATTTAATGAGCTTATTCCTGAACTTAGCGAAAATGCTAACAATGCGTCTATGCTACTTTACAATTTATTGAATTGGTCTAAATCGCAAATGCAAAACTTAGAACCGAAACCAGTATTGTTCAATGTAAAAGAAGTTTTTGAAAATAAATTAAATTTAATTGAACAAAAAGTTGAGCAAAAACGTATTGTTGTAATAGATGAATCGCAAAGTGATTATGTTTATGCAGACCGAAGTATGGTGGAGATTGTTGTTCAAAATCTACTTACCAATGCCGTAAAGTTTAGTAGAGTTGGTGATGTAATAACTGTTTCTAGTCGGGATTTAGGTGAAAAAATACGCTTGTGTGTTGAAGATACTGGCGTTGGTATTTCTAAAGAAAACTTGGATAGACTTTTTAAAAACGATGCCTTTACAACCATTGGTACTAAAAATGAAAAAGGCACCGGACTTGGCCTAACTATTTGTAAAGAATTAGTCGAGTTGAATAATGGTAAAATTTGGGTTGAAAGCACCCAGAATGTGGGTAGTAAATTCTTTGTTGAGTTACCTAAGGCAGTAGCATAATACGACCAAATATTTTCCCGACTAAGATATTTAATCCACTTTTGGTAAAAACACCTCAGCCATCATACATCTGGCACTACCACCACCGCAGGTTTCAATAGTTTCTAATGAACTTGAAATAATCTTGCAGTGTTGCTCAATAATTTCAATTTGCGCTTTTATAAGACTCAAATGAGCAGCTTTACTCATCACCAATAAATCAGAATTATTAGCACCGCTTAATTGTAACATATTTCCTGCAAATTGATTCATTTGAGTTTCGGATATATTAACGATTGTTTTATTAGAATTTTTTAACTGCTGTAAAACCTGCTTGCGTTCCTTTTTATCATCAATACAATCTAAACATATAACAGCCAGTTTGGTCCCAATGCACATCATAACATTGGTGTGATAAATTGGTAATCGCTCGCCGTTAACTGTTTGATTGGCTTTAAAAAGCACTGGAAAATAATCGAAATCTTCACAAAACTCAATAAACAGATCTTCGTCTGCACGCGGCGATAAGGCACAATAAGCAATTTTATGTTCCCTGTCTAACACCAAACTACCAGTACCTTCCAAATACAATCCTTCATCTTCAGCAGAGGTATAATCAATAATATTTTCAATTTTAAAACCTTCGCGCTCCAATCGAATAAATACTTCATCGCGACGCTCTTGACGTCTATTTTCGGCAAACATCGGATAAATTGCAACATCACCATTATCGTGAAAACTTACCCAATTGTTTGGAAATATTGAATCGGGTGTATCCATTAAAATATCGTCACTTTCAACAATTACATTCACTCCTTCATTTCTTAAAACTTCAACAAAAGCATCAAATTCTGTCTGGGCTTTTTTATTTATTTCTTCATTTTTTAATTTAGCTTCGGTTTGGAAGTAATTATTAATCGCAGTTTGTTCGTTCATCCTAAAATTTACAGGACGAATCATTAAAATTGTATTTGTAGTTTGAGACATAAATGACAAATTAAGGCACAAAATTACTCTTTTTAAAATGAAATAATAAACCGAAACTCCATCTATTTCTTTACAAATGTTTATGTTTGAAATCAACTTTATCAACTATGAAAAAACTATTATTTGTTTTAGTATTTGCCATCTTGGCCTGCCAAAACAATACCACCTCAAAACCTGAAAAGCTCATAACCCAATTTGAAACTTCAAATGGATTAGAAACTGCTACTTATCACGAAGTTATTGCGTTTTATAAAACACTTTCCGAATTGTATCCGAGTGTTCAAGTAGATAGTTTTGGCAAGACCGATTCCGGATATCCACTTCATTTAGTGATAATAAATCCTGATAATAATTTTGACTTCACAAAAATTACCAACAATAAACGAATTATACTCTTTAATAACGGTATTCATCCTGGCGAATCCGATGGAATAGATGCAACTATGATGTTGTTTAGAGATTTAGCAGACGGGACTATTTCAATGCCAGAAAATGTGGTACTCGCTACCATTCCTGTTTATAATATTGGCGGCAGTTTAAACCGCAATAGTACTACACGAACCAATCAAAATGGCCCACTAGAGTACGGTTTTAGAGGAAATGCTAGAAATTACGATTTAAATCGCGACTTTATTAAATGTGATACTGATAATGCTAAAACATTTAGTGAAATTTTTCACACGGTAAAACCCGATATTTTTATAGATAACCATGTAAGCAATGGCGCCGATTATCAATATGTTCTTACGCATTTATTTACACAACACAACAAATTGGGTGGCGTACTTGGTACATACCTCAATGAAGAATTAATCCCGAAATTAGAGCAATCGCTTGAAGCTAAATCATGGCCAATAACACCTTATGTAAATGTTTTTAACAGCACTCCAGAAGAAGGGTTTTCACAATTTTTTGACTCGCCACGCTATTCTACGGGCTACACTACCTTATTCAATACTTTAGGTATGATGGTAGAAACGCACATGCTGAAACCCTATAAACAACGAGTTGAAGGTACTTATGAACTTATGAAAAGCATAATGGAAATTGTTGATGCAGATGCTGAAGCCATCAAAACTTTAAGAAACAAACAATATGCAATGTATAAGCCCGGTGATTTTTATCCGCTCAATTGGGAATTAGACACTACAAAAAGCTCGACATTGAATTTTAAAGGTTTCGAAGCAGATACCTTAACTAGTTTTGTTACTGGCAAACCGAGATTAAAGTACGACAGTAATAAGCCATTTGACAAAGAAGTTACCTATCAAAATTTCTTTAAGCCTAAAGACAGCGTTGTAATATCCCAAGCTTATATTATCCCGCAAGGATGGCATAATGTTTTAGAATTGCTGAAAATAAATCAAGTTGAATATTATCAGTTTGAAAAAGATACATCAATAACGGTAGAATCTTATAAAATTAATGATTACAAAACTCGAAATAATCCCTTTGAAGGTCATTACCTTCATTATAACACCACAATAGAAAAAAATACCAAATCAGTTAATTTTAGAAAGGGTGATTATTTTATTACAACCGAGCAAACCGCTATGCGCTATTTACTTGAAACCTTAGAACCTCAAGCAGTAGATTCGTTTTTTAATTGGAATTTTTTCGACACTATACTTCAGCAAAAAGAAGGATTTTCGCCCTACGTTTGGGAAGACAAAATTTTAGAACTATTTGCTCAAAATCCAAGACTACAAATCGCATTCAATATGAAAAAATCTTTAGAGCCAGAATTTGCTAATAACTGGTACGCACAATTAGACTGGATTCATAAGCAAAGTAAATTTTATGAAACCGCTCATTTGCAATATACTGTTTATAGGCTACTTAAACAATAAGAGATTTAATATTCGCATAAGAATTATCTAATACCAAACTCGTACTTTGATCGTCTAACCACGAAACTTTGGTTATACCTTCAGTTAGCTGTGGTATTAACAAGCCTTCATAATTGGTTATCATTTCAAACCAATAGGTTATTTTTATGGCATGCTGCCCATTGCGTTTAAAGATGTGATAGGTTGTGTCAAGTGGCTTAGTTATTTTTAGACCATTTACGCCTGTTTCCTCCTCCACTTCTCTGATTGCTGCTGTTTCTATCGATTCCTTTTTTTCAATTCTGCCTTTTGGTAAATCCCATTTATCATTTCGGTAAATAAATAATACCTTCCCATTTTCATGTACCACTTTGCCTCCAGCCGCTTTAACAACTGGTAAGAGTTTTAAAAATTTAGGCAACATTTCGTCCGGATTATCATGAATAAGATGAATCTTTTCCATTTTAGACTTGTTCAATTCCATAATCGCGTGACCAATAGAGAAACTATTTAGTAAATAGTTTTTAAATTTATGTTCTTTTAAAACTTCTGTAGTAAGAATAATAGGCTTATCACCTACAAAAACTTTGATCATTATAGTTCCTTATAGAACGGTAAAAATATTAAAATTATAATACAACATCCAATAATCTAAAATAAATTACTTGATTACTAATTAGGATAAATAGTTTAATTTTACCAGATGTATTTTAACACTGACACTGCTGAAAAAACAGCTGAACTTTTATTAAAAATTGAAGCCATTAAACTTCAACCAAATAATCCATTTAGTTGGGCCTCTGGCTGGAAATCACCAATATATTGCGACAACAGAATTATTTTGTCGTTTCCTGAAATTAGAAATTATGTTTGTAATGAAATGGCAAATCATATAACAACTTTGTACGGTAAACCGGATGTGATTGCAGGTGTTGCAACAGGTGCCATAGGAATTGGTATGCTAGTTGCCAATGTCTTAAACCTTCCATTTATATACGTAAGACCGGAGGCAAAAAGTCATGGCAGACAAAATCAAATCGAAGGTCAAGTTTCAAAAAATCAAAAGGTTGTAGTTGTTGAAGATTTAATTAGTACTGGAAAAAGCAGTTTAAATGCCGTTAGCGCACTAAAAGAAGCCAACTTAAATATATTGGGTATGGTTGCTATTTTCACATACGGATTTGATGTTGCCAAACAAAATTTCAAATCGAATAATATCGCGTTGTACACCCTTAGCAATTATGAGGCATTACTTGAAAAAGCAAAACAAACAAATTACATTACCGAAAAGGAAGCGCAACTTTTAGGCCAATGGAACGCTAACCCTTCGGAATGGCAAAACAATTAATATAGTTATGAATATTGAATCTCCTACAGTTCCCGTAAATCAAAGTCCGAACACCGTATTTGAATTTTTAAGTAAAGTCGAAAACTTTGAAAAATTAATGCCAGATACCATAAGCAAATTTGAAGTTTTAGACTCAGAAAAATTTTTGTTTGCACTTAAAGGAATGCCAGAGATTATTTTAAAAAAGAAAGAAACAGTCGCGCCGAATAAAATCGTTTTGGGTGCTGCTGGTGGAAAATTAGATTTTAATCTGACAGCAAACATTGCCGAAACAGGATTAGATTCAAGTGCTGTTAAATTGACCTTTGATGGAGATTTCAATCCAATGATGGCAATGATGATTAAAGGCCCAATTACGAAATTTTTAGAAACTTTAGCACAAAATATGAAGACTGCAATCTAATATAGCAGCTCTAATTCTTTAAAACCATAAGATTTTATAACCTGATTCTCCATAAGCAGTAGTAAATTGCCGTTGGCATCAGTACCATGAATATAACCAGCAACTAGCTTTCCTTTTTTATCTTTAAAAGTTGAAGGCTTATGAATTCGAAACAATAAGTCATCATATTCTTGTTTCAATTCAATAAAGGCATGCTTAAACTGTAGCTCGTTGAAGTAAAATATTAAATTTTCAACAAGCATATTTAAAATTTCTTCCAATGAAAAATGACGTCCTGTAATATTTTGAATAGAAGATGCTTGAGGCAAATTATCAAAGACCGTTTGATTTACATTAAGCCCGACACCTATGACAGAAGCTTTTAAGCTATTGTTTTTAATGATGTTTTCAATAAGAATTCCTCCTAATTTATAGTTGTCTGACAAAATGTCGTTAGGCCATTTAATTTTAACGTTCATCACCATTATTTCATTTAAAGTTTTAGCCAAACTCAAAGACACGACCATACTAATAAAAAAATGATTGGTTACACCTAACCAAGAAACATCTTTAAATACACTAACCGTTAGGTTTTTACCTGCCTGCGTTTGCCAGTTGGTACCCATTTGACCACGACCATTAGTTTGATGGGTAGCCATCACGACCGTATAATCCTCAAGCTCTTTATTTACTGAAAGTTCCCGTAAATAAGTATTGGTAGAATCGGTGGCATTAAGTTTGATTATCTGCATAGAAATAGGTTAGACTTTTTATATATTTCTTATGAAATTTAAAAGTTCAAAAGAAATAAAAAAATAATAACTTTGCATAAAATTAAATATAATTAATGACGAAAACGAAAATAACTGCAGACCAACTCATAACAGCGATTCTTGGAGGTATTGAAGATGTTAAAGGAAAGGAAATTAATATTTTAGATTTAAGAACTATTGACAATACAGTTTGTGATTACTTCATTGTTTGTGAAGGAACGTCGAATACGCAAGTTAAAGCCATTGTAAATTCCATTCAGAAAAAAGTTAGCAAAGAAGTTAAAGATAAACCTTGGCATGTAGAAGGAGAAGATAATGCCGAATGGGTTTTAATTGATTATGTAAATGTTGTAGTACATGTGTTTCAAAAACATATTAGAGATTATTACGACATTGAAAGTTTATGGGGAGATGCAAAGTCAACGCTGATAGAAACGAGTTACTAAAAAATTATTGATGAAAAAGGAAGATAAAAATTTAAACAATAAGCCAAAATTAAATCCGTATTGGATTTACGGCACTATCATAGCCATTTTTATAGGATTACAGTTGTTTTCTGGCGGCATGGGTTCTACAACAGCCAAGCGCACAACCGTTGCTCAGTTTATTGATTACTTAAAACAAGGCGATGTTGAAAAAATTCAAATTGTAAACAAACGGGAAGCCAAAATTTATCTCACTTCAGAAGCTCAAAAAAAGGAGATACACAAGGGTTCTATACCCAAATCTATGTTTCCAACTGTTACGCAAGGCGCTAACTATTCATTTGAATTTGGATCTTTAGATAACTTCGAAACTCAAATTACCGATACCATTAAAGAAAACAATTTAGACACCCAACTGGTATTTGACACCGAGCAAAACGTTTGGGGTGATTTATTTTTATCGCTCTTACCTTTCATTTTAATTATAGGTGTGTGGATTTTTATAATGAGAAGAATGTCATCAGGAGCTGGTGGCGGTGCAGGAGGACAGATATTTAATATCGGGAAATCAAAAGCAAAACTCTTCGATGAAAAAACAGATACAAAAACGTCTTTCAAAGATGTTGCAGGTTTAGAAGGTGCTAAAGAAGAAATTCAAGAAATAGTAGATTTTCTAAGAAATCCAGAAAAATATACATCCTTAGGTGGAAAAATTCCGAAGGGTGCTTTATTAGTTGGACCTCCAGGAACGGGTAAAACCCTACTAGCAAAAGCTGTAGCTGGAGAAGCAAAAGTGCCATTCTTTTCGCTATCAGGCTCTGATTTTGTTGAAATGTTTGTGGGAGTTGGTGCATCCCGCGTTAGAGATTTATTTAAACAAGCAAAAGAAAAATCACCAGCCATCATATTTATTGATGAAATTGACGCCATAGGCCGTGCTAGAGGAAAAAACGCTATGTCAGGCAGTAATGACGAACGTGAAAACACCTTAAACCAACTACTTACTGAAATGGATGGTTTTGGGACTAATACAAACGTGATCGTGTTGGCTGCGACAAACAGAGCAGATGTTTTAGATAAAGCTTTGATGCGTGCAGGAAGATTTGACCGTCAAATTTATGTAGACTTACCCGATGTTAATGAACGTAAAGAAATTTTTGAGGTTCATTTAAGACCTATCAAAAAAGCAGAAGATTTAGATATTGACTTTTTATCAAAACAGACCCCAGGCTTCTCTGGGGCAGACATTGCAAATGTTTGTAATGAAGCTGCATTAATCGCTGCTAGACAAGGAAAAAAAGCTGTTGGTAAACAAGATTTTTTAGATGCGGTAGATAGAATTGTTGGAGGATTAGAAAAGAAAAATAAAATAATTACCCCAGCCGAAAAAAGAGCCGTGGCCTTTCATGAGGCTGGTCACGCCACAGTGAGTTGGATGTTAGAACACGCAGCTCCTTTGGTAAAAGTTACCATCGTTCCCAGAGGGCGCTCTTTAGGAGCTGCTTGGTATTTGCCAGAAGAAAGGCTAATTGTTCACCCAGAGCAAATGCTAGACGAAATGTGTGCGGCACTCGGAGGTAGAGCTGCAGAAAAGGTAATATTCGATAGAATCTCAACTGGAGCTTTAAGTGATTTAGAAAAAGTCACTAAACAAGCGCGTGCCATGGTAACAATTTATGGTTTAAGTGATAAAGTTGGCAACCTGACTTATTATGATTCAAGTGGCCAGTCGGAATATGGATTTACAAAACCTTACAGTGAGCAAACTGCCGAACTCATTGACCGAGAAATATCTGAAATAATCGAAACACAATACCAACGTGCCATAAATTTACTAAAAGAGAATAAAGATAAACTCACCACTTTGGCTGAGGTACTGCTTGAGAAAGAAGTGATCTTTAAAGACAACTTAGAAAAAATATTTGGCAAGCGTGGTTTTGCAAAAGATATTCAAGATGAAGAAGATCTCAAAAAAGAAACGGCAAAAAAAGAAGAAGAGAAAAGAGCCGCTGAGAAATTAAAAGCTGATAAAGAGGAAGAAGTTGTCGAAAATATTGCAGATAAAAATGAAGAACATTAATTAGGTTTTTAGCAATTTATCTAGCTTAGAGTTACAAAAAACTTAAATTGACGTGATGTTAATTTAAGTTTTTTTATATTTGATGGAATCTCAAGGAGAAACCGATTAATAGCAACTAATACATGAGTTTATTTCGTAAAATCTTCGGACTAAAATCAAGCAGTTCAGAAGAGCGTATCAAAAATGACGATAGAGGTAAATATATGCCTGAAATTAAGCTACCTGTTGATGAAAAATTTACAATAAATTTTAAATCTAACGGTGGAAAATTTTTGTATTGCGAAGATATGAACGAAGTAAACCAAAGTCTTCAAAGCATTTTACAAGAGAATAATTGGTTAGATAAAAAAGCCTTGGTTTATGATCAAAGATTAACTAAACTTTTCGCTTCATCTCAATTAAAATCAACTGTAAAATCAGTTGAAAGCGAATACTTTCTAACTACCTGCGAATATTTAATTTCGGACGACGGATCGCTCTTAATTTCTTCCAATCAAATTGCAGAAAAAAAACTCAAAGAACTTCCTGATCACTTTATAGTTTACGCCACTACCAGTCAGTTGGTTGAAAGTATCGGTGAAGGATTAAAGGGTATAAAGCGAAAAAGTCAAGAGAGAATACCTACTAATATTACTACCATTAAGCATTTTAAAACTATAGAAGATAAAGATTTTATGTCTTACGGCAGCAGTTCTAAAGACTTATATTTACTGCTTCTTGAAGATTTATAAATGAAGGAATTAAGAACTAGAGCCATTTCGGGTATCTTATACGTAGCCCTTTTAATTATCGCCTTAAAATGGCAGTTAGCACTCATTGGTTTATTTTATGCCTTTGGAATAATCTGCATGGTTGAATTTAATAAATTAATCGGCCTAAAACATGTTGCTCCGTATATTGTATTTACTGTATTATATTCTTTTTTCGGATTTTGGAGCGTTCTTTATGATAATAAAGATGGATTCGTGGAAACGATTCAAATTTTACATGTAATTACGATTTTCGTTCTTTTGTTACTTATTAAAGATCTGTTTTCAGAGAAGACTATTCCTTTATTTCATACAAAACGCTTTATTCTTACAACGTTTTACCTAAGTAGCGGATTTATTTTTCTTGTTCTGATTGGAAATTTCGATCACGAATTTACGCCTATTTATGTTCTGGGAAGCTTTATACTTATTTGGATTAACGATACCTTTGCATATTTAATTGGCAAAAATTTTGGCAAGCAAAAACTATTTCCAAGTGTATCTCCAAAAAAAACTGTTGAAGGATTTCTTGGTGGATTGTTTTTTGCCTGTGTAGCTAGTTATTTTATTTTTAATTTTAGCGGCTCTTTAAGTTTTAATGCTTGGTTGTTTTTGGCGATTATCATAAGTGTCTTTGGTACTTTGGGAGATCTCATAGAATCTAAATTTAAACGCCAGGCTCAAGTTAAAGACAGTGGTGCAATGATGCCAGGTCATGGTGGCTTGCTAGACCGGCTAGACAGTATTATTTTTGCATCACCAATTATCTATTTATTTTTGATTGTAGTTGATTATGTTTCATAAAGAAGGACAAAAAATAATTTTCGTATCACTCGTAATCGTTATATTACTGATTTTTCTTATTGACTATTTTGTGTTATTAAATTGGTTAAGAACCAGTTTAATGCTAATTGTAATAGTCTTTTTTATATTAATACTTCAGTTTTTCAGAAACCCAAATAGAAACACCAAACCACACCAAAATCATGTCCTATGCCCCGTAGATGGAAAGGTAGTTGTAATTGAAGAGGTTTTTGAAACGGAATTTTTAAAGGAAAAATGCATACAGGTTTCTGTTTTTATGTCACCATTAAATGTGCATGTTACAAGATATCCGGTTAGCGGCGATATTATCTTCAGCAAATACCATCCTGGTAAATACCTAGTTGCATGGCATCCGAAAGCCAGTGAGGAAAACGAACGCACAACAGTCGTAATAAAAAACGAGCGTTTTGGGAAAGTCTTATATAGACAAATTGCAGGCGCTATGGCTAGACGAATTGTGAATTACGCCGTAGAAAAAGATAAGGTAATTCAAGGCGCGGATTCTGGGTTTATTAAATTTGGTTCGCGTGTAGATGTTTTTTTACCTTTACATTCAAAAATTGAAGTAAAACTAAATGATAAAGTTAAAGGTGGCGAAACCATTTTAGCAACTATTGAATGACCTCAGAAGAACTAAATATTGCCTTTGATGAAGCTGTAGAACGCATTAATGCTCATACAGAACCTTTTCCTGCAGATTTTTTATTAAGACTATACGCTTATTACAAAAAAGCCACCAATAATTACGGTCGGCCAAGTAGTCGAAAGCCGATAATTAATGCTTTCAAAACCAATGCATTATTTCAGGTTCAAAATGTTACACCCGATGAAGCTAAACAAGTTTATATTGATTTAGTTAATAATTATTTTTTATATAGAAAATAGACCATTAGTCTCTTATTAAAGGTAATGTAGTACATCGTAGTAACCCTTCCTGTTTAGCAATTTCAGTATACGGGACGGTTTCAACCGTGAATCCCTTACCTCTCAACCAGGTATTTAATCTTGTGAAGTTTACTTCAGAAACAATAACTTTTTCAGAAATTGAAAATACGTTGCTTTGCATGGCAAACATTTCCTTTTCATCGATTTCAAATACATTGTTCTTTCCGAAAAAATTAATCAGCCAGTTGAAATCTTCAATATTTAGAAATCCATTTTTATGAATAATCGCTTTATCTGTTCCAATCGGTTGAAAGCAGCAATCTAAATGAAGTGCATTAATGTAGGGATCTGTATTTGATTTTCTTAAATTAAAAGCTTTTACTATTTTATGAGGAAATAAAT
The DNA here is from genome assembly GCF_036825875.1 of Paucihalobacter sp. NCBI lineage: Bacteria > Pseudomonadati > Bacteroidota > Flavobacteriia > Flavobacteriales > Flavobacteriaceae > Paucihalobacter > Paucihalobacter sp. The sequence continues at coordinate 28,518 of NZ_DAISXK010000024.1, forward strand.
CTTTAATAGCATTGACAGCATCTAAATTAGTTCGAGCTGTAATAAATTTGGAATAATCAGCACCCAAATAGGTTCCTATAAACAGGTATTCATTCCATAACATCACATCACCACCTTCAATATGACAATGATCGGGTAATCGAATTCTATTTACCTTTTCCACCTGGGACCAAACGTGTTCTATGGCATCTATTTCGCGCTCTCTATCTGGTAAAATATTTGCCACAAACATTTTATCTTCAATAACAAAGGAAATATCACGTGTAAAAATTTGATTGTAGTTTTCTATTACCTTTGGACGATACACTTTTACATCATATTTTTCAAATACTTTGGCCGCGGCATCTAATTCCGCAATCATATCTTCTTCCTTTGGATAGGTGCCATCTAATACATGAAGTCGGCTTTTGGGGTCGTAACAATCTTCAACCGCAGGAACTGGACCATTACTATCGGCTATCCCTAAAACAACAGCCCTAAGCCGTGAAGTTTCGTTTTGAATGTTTAATTTCATAAAAGCTATATTATAAAAAAGCTTCATAGAGTATATGAAGCTTTTTCAGAAATGCTAAATTAATTAGCGTTTATTTATTGTTTTAAATTCCCTTAAAGTAGCACCAGTATAAATTTGTCTTGGTCTTCCTATTGGTTCTTTATTTAAGCGCATTTCTCTCCATTGCGCAATCCAACCTGGAAGTCTACCTAGAGCAAACATCACCGTAAACATTTCTACTGGGATACCCATAGCACGATAAATGATACCAGAGTAAAAATCAACGTTAGGATATAATTTTCTATCAACAAAATAAGGATCTTCAAGCGCTTCTCTTTCAAGGCCTTTCGCTATTTCTAGTATTGGGTCTTCTACACCTAAATCTGCCAACACTTCATCGGCTGCTTTTTTGATAATTCTAGCACGAGGATCGAAATTTTTATAAACACGGTGTCCAAAGCCCATCAATCTAAAAGGATCGTCTTTATCTTTAGCTTTCGCCATGTATTTTTTTGTATCTCCACCATCTGCTTTAATGCCTTCTAACATTTCCAAAACTGCTTGATTAGCACCACCATGCAATGGCCCCCATAAAGCGGAAACACCGGCAGCAAGCGAAACAAACAAACCTGCATGTGATGAACCAACTATTCTTACCGTAGACGTAGAACAATTTTGCTCGTGATCGGCGTGTAAAATTAGAAGTTTATCTAAAGCGTCAACCAAAATAGGGTTTAGTTTATACTCTTCATTTGGCTGTTTAAACATCATTTTAAGTATGTTTTCAACATAACCTAGTGATCTATCTCCATAATCTAATGGTAAGCCTTGTTTTTTGCGTAAAGTCCACGCCGCTAAAACAGGAAATTTAGCCAATATTTTTACAATGGCATTGTACATATCCGCTTCAGAATTTACATTCACCGAAGTTGGGTTAAATGCAGTCAAGGCAGAAGTTAACGATGCTAGAACACCCATAGGATGCGCTGATTTTGGGAAAGCATCTAATATTTTTTTAACATCTTCATCAACAACAGACTGTGCTTTAATATCGCTATGAAATTTATCTAATTGAACTTGTGTTGGCAGTTCACCAAAAATAAGTAAAAATGCAACTTCTAAAAAGGTTGCTTTTTCCGCTAATTCTTCAATTGAATAACCTCTATATCTTAAAATTCCTTTATCTCCTTCTAAAAATGTAATTGCACTTACGCAACTTCCTGTGTTTTTATAACCTGGATCAATAGTGATCACGCCATTGGTGGCACTTCTTAAGCTTTTAATATCTATTGCACTTTCATTTTCTGTTCCGTGAATTATTGGTAATTCATGTTTTTCTCCGTTAATTTCTAATATAGCTTTGTCTGACATATGATGAGTTTAAATAATTTTCTGTGAATTACAAATTTACGAAATATCTCATTATTTCTTTACGAAGTTAACAACAGTTTTAGACTGTTTCTAGCTATTTATAAGTGATGTCTCAAGTTTTAAGTACTTTACTAGATTGAAGCACTAATACTATATGAGGTTTATATTTTGATTCCCTTTAATTCATAAAAAAACCTTCACATAGTTCAATGTAAAGGTTATTTCTATAGAAGTGATTTTTTTATAGTTTAAAAGCTTTTTCCTTCGGAAAATAAGCTACATCGCCAAGTTCTTCTTCAATACGTAACAACTGATTGTATTTGGCCATACGGTCACTACGCGATGCTGAGCCAGTTTTAATTTGGCCAGTGTTAAGTGCCACGGCTAAATCCGCAATGGTATTGTCTTCGGTTTCTCCTGAACGGTGGGACATTACACAAGTATAACCTGCATTATGTGCCATATTTACGGCTGCAATAGTTTCAGTTAGCGTTCCAATTTGGTTTACCTTAATTAATATTGAATTGGCAATGCCGCTTTCAATTCCACGAGATAATCTCTCAACATTGGTTACAAATAAATCGTCACCAACTAATTGGATCTTATCTCCTATTTTTTCGGTAAGGTATTTCCAGCCATCCCAATCATTTTCATCCATTCCATCCTCTATCGAAATTATTGGATATTTTGAAGCAAGTTCAGCCAAATAATCCGCTTGTTCATGAGACGTTCTTATTTTACCTGTACTGCCTTCAAATTTAGTGTAGTCGTATTTACCGTCAACATAGAATTCTGCGGCTGCGCAGTCTAAGGCAATCATCACGTCATCGCCAAGTTTATAACCTGCTTTAGATACTGCTATCGCAATGGTTTCCAACGCATCTTCTGTTCCGTCCAAGGTTGGAGCAAAGCCACCTTCGTCACCAACAGCAGTACTTAAACCTCTATCGTGTAACACCTTTTTTAGGTTGTGAAAAATCTCTGTTCCCATTTGCATGGCATGCGTAAAACTTTCAGCTTTAACCGGCATTACCATAAATTCTTGAAAGGCAATTGGAGCATCACTGTGTGAACCACCGTTAATTATGTTCATCATTGGAACCGGCAATGTATTAGCTGATACACCACCAACGTAACGATATAAAGGCAAGTTTAATTCATTGGCCGCTGCTTTAGCCACAGCTAGTGATACACCAAGTATGGCATTTGCGCCCAACTTTGATTTATTAGGTGTACCATCAATTTCTATCATGAGTTTATCAATCATATTCTGTTCGAAAACAGAAACCCCTAATAATTCTTCGGCTATAATATTATTGACATTATCAATTGCTTTTTGCACACCCTTTCCCATGTAGCTTTTTCCGCCATCGCGCAACTCTACTGCTTCGTGTTCACCGGTTGAGGCTCCAGAAGGCACTGCCGCCCTTCCTAAGACGCCATTTTCAGTTAAAACATCTACTTCTATTGTAGGATTTCCTCTTGAATCAAAAATTTGACGGGCATGTACGTTTAGAATTATACTCATGATATATATTTTTTGTGTTATTTACAAAGTTACAAAATTGTGATGCTCTTCGTCTTGACATTAAGCATTATTATAGTATTATTCAACTACAATGTTTTCGAATTGAAAAATATTCATGTTTCAACCTTAAACATTAAAATTTAACTAGTTATTCTTTTGAATAAGTGTCATAAAATCATCGAACAAATAGGATGCATCATGCGGACCAGGACTTGCCTCTGGATGGTACTGAACAGAGAAACAAGGTTTAGATTTCATCTTAATACCAGCTACAGTATCATCATTCAAATGAATATGGGTGATTTCTATATCGGAATGATTTTCGGTTTCCTCTCTATTCACAGCAAAACCATGATTTTGTGATGTGATTTCCCCTTTGCCTGTGATTAAATTTTTTATAGGGTGATTAATCCCTCTATGACCATTATGCATTTTATAGGTTGAAATACCATTAGCCAAAGCGATAACTTGATGACCTAGGCAAATACCGAATAGTGGGCGATTTTCTTGCAAAATATCTTTGGCCAATTTTTGAGCATCCTTTAGTGGCTCTGGATCACCAGGACCATTTGAGATAAAATAGCCGTCAGGATTAAAGGCACTCATTTCTTCGAAAGTAGTATTATAAGGAAACACTTTAACGTAAGCATCTCTTTGTGCAAAATTTCGAAGAATATTTTTCTTAATGCCCAAATCTAAAGCAGATATTTTATGAGTAGCATCAGGATTACCATAAAAATAAGGTTCGTTCGTCGAAACTTTTGAAGCCAATTCTAATCCAGCCATACTAGGCACTTTGGATAAGGCCAGTTTTAGTTCGTCAATTTTATCCACTTCAGTAGACATTACGGCATTCATAGCGCCATGATCTCTTATATAGCTAACTAAAGCTCTGGTATCAACATCAGAAACTACAAATGTTTTATGTTTTTCAAAAAATTCTTCTAGCGATTCATTTGCTGACACTCTAGAATAGTTGTAACTAAAATTTTTACAGATGAGTCCAGCAATTTTAATTGAATCGGATTCTACGTCTTCATCCGAAGCGCCGTAATTTCCAATATGCGCATTGGTTGTGACCATAATTTGTCCAAAATAAGATGGATCTGTAAAAATTTCTTGATAACCAGTTGTACCAGTATTAAAACATACCTCACCAAAGGCTGTTCCTGATTTACCGATAGCTTTGCCATAAAATATGGTACCGTCTTCTAAAATAACAATTGCTTTTTGTTTTTTGGAGTATTTCATATTTGAATTAAATAGTTTTACAAAATTGCATAAAAAAAAGGATAACCTTTATTAGATTATCCTTTATATTTCAAATGCTTATTAACATTTATTCTTCCTCTTCATTTGAAGCTTTAGTCTTCGCCGCTGCAGCTGCGGGTGCTGTTGCTGCTGATTTAGCTCCACCTCTTCTGCTTCTACGAGTTGTTTTCTTCTCTGGCTTAGTAGCATTGTAGATTTCATTGTAATCTACCAATTCAATCATAGCCATATCAGCATTATCACCTAACCTGTTACCAAGTTTTATAATTCTGGTGTAACCGCCTGGACGATCACCTACCTTGGCAGCAACATCTCTGAATAATTCAGTAACTGCTTCCTTTTGTCTTAATTTAGAAAACACCAAACGTCTGTTGTGTGTTGTATCTTCTTTAGACTTAGTAATCATTGGTTCTACAAATTGCTTTAAGGCTTTTGCTTTGGCAACTGTAGTATTAATACGCTTGTGCTCTATTAGCGAGCAAGCCATATTCGCCAACATTGATTTTCTATGAGCAGTTTTTCTGCTTAAGTGATTTACTTTTTTTCCGTGTCTCATGACTTTAATTATTAACCATCATCTTGCTACAATCTGCAAACTGCAAAGAGCAAAATATGACGTGTTAGTCTTTATCTAATTTGTATTTGCTTAAATCCATTCCAAAATTAAGGCCTTTAACATGCACCAACTCTTCAAGTTCGGTTAATGATTTTTTACCAAAATTTCTAAATTTCATTAAATCGTTTTTATTGAAAGATACCAAATCACCTAGCGTATCAACCTCAGCAGCTTTTAGGCAATTGAGCGCGCGTACTGATAAGTCCATATCTACTAATTTAGTTTTCAATAACTGTCTCATGTGAAGAGATTCTTCATCATAAGTTTCTGTTTGTGCTATTTCATCAGCCTCTAAAGTGATACGCTCATCAGAGAATAGCATAAAGTGATGAATAAGAATTTTAGCCGCTTCGGTTAAAGCAACTTTTGGATGAATAGATCCATCGGTAATGATTTCGAAAATTAATTTTTCGTAATCAGTTTTTTGCTCCACACGAAAATTTTCGATGCTGTATTTCACGTTTTTAATTGGCGTGTAAACAGAATCGGTAAAGATAGTTCCAAGTAATGCAGAAGCTTTCTTGTTTTCTTCGGCTGGAACATATCCACGACCTTTTTCAATTGTGATTTCCATATTAATGGAAACTTTAGGATCTAGGTTACAAATTACCAAATCGGTATTTAGTACTTGGAAACCAGAAATAAATTTCTGAAAATCTCCAGCTGTAATTTGCTCCTGACCAGAGATTGAAATAGTAACAGATTCGTTGTCTATTTCATCAATTTGTCTCTTAAAACGCAATTGTTTCAAGTTCAAAATTATTTCTGTTACATCTTCTACAACGCCTGAAATTGTTGAGAATTCGTGATCTACGCCTTCAATTCTTACCGAAGTTATAGCAAAACCTTCTAAAGAAGATAACAAAACTCTTCTTAAAGCATTTCCTACTGTTAATCCATATCCTGGTTCTAAAGGTCTAAATTCAAATTTACCTTCAAAATCAGTTGAATCAATCATGATTACTTTGTCGGGCTTCTGAAAATTTAATATTGCCATATCGTGTTTTGTATCAATTATTATTTTGAATATAATTCAACGATGAATTGTTCGTTGATTTGTTCTGGAATTTGAATTCTTGCAGGAACAGAAACGTAAGTTCCTTCCATTTTATCATTATTCCAAGTAATCCATTCGTAAACGTGACTTGAATTGGAAAGCGAGTTTTGGATTGCATCTAAAGATTTAGATTTTTCTCTAACAGCAATAACATCACCAGCATGACAATTGTATGATGGAATGTTCACTTTTTCTCCATTAACAGTAATGTGTCTGTGAGACACTAACTGTCTGGCTGCACTTCTTGATGGTGCAATTCCCATTCTGAAAACAACGTTGTCTAATCTAGATTCACACAATTGAAGTAAAACTTCACCTGTAATACCTTTAGAAGCAGTTGCTTTTTTAAACATATTTCTGAATTGACGCTCTAAAACACCGTAAGTGTATTTAGCTTTCTGTTTTTCCATTAATTGGACTGCGTATTCAGATTTTTTGCCACGACGACGGTTATTACCGTGTTGACCAGGAGGATAGTTTCTTTTTTCGAAAGCCTTATCATCTCCATATATAGCTTGACCAAATTTTCGAGCTATTTTAGTTTTAGGACCAGTATATCTTGCCATTTTTAAAAATTATGAGAAATTATTTTATGAATTAAGGTCTTAAGCTTATCCTTCAAAAAATTTAAGTTCCTCTATGATACTTATTATTAATTATTCTTCTTGAGACTTACTCTCTATTATACTCTTCTGCGTTTTGGAGGTCTGCATCCGTTATGTGGTAATGGAGTAACATCGATAATTTCGGATACTTCAATACCTGCATTATGAATTGATCTAATAGCAGACTCTCTGCCATTCCCCGGACCTTTAACGTACACTTTTACCTTTTTCAAACCTGCTTCTCTTGCAACTCCTGCTGCATCTTCAGCCGCAAGTTGAGCAGCGTAAGGTGTATTTTTCTTTGAACCTCTAAATCCCATTTTACCAGCCGAAGACCATGCAATTACATCGCCTTTCTTGTTGGTTAAGGAAATAATGATGTTATTGAAAGAAGCTGCAATGTGCGCCTCACCAATAGCATCAACAATAACTTTACGTTTTTTAGTACTTGACTTTGCCATATTAATTTAGTTTCTAGGTGTTAGCTTTTAGTTGTTAGAATCCTAAACATTTCTATTTCGAACAGATTCATCTAACTTCTAAACACTAATGACTAACGTCTATTTTTACTTAGTTACTTTTTTCTTGTTAGCAACTGTTTTTCTTCTACCTTTTCTCGTTCTAGAGTTATTTTTAGTACGTTGACCTCTTAAAGGAAGTCCCGATCTATGGCGAATACCTCTGTAACAACCAATATCCATTAAACGTTTTATGTTTAATTGAATTTCGGATCTCAATTCACCTTCAATAGTAAAAGTACCAACAGCTTCACGAATGTTTCCTACTTCTTCGTCTGTCCAGTCTTGAACTTTTGTACTTTCGTCAACTTTAGCTACTGCTAAAATTTCTTGTGCTCTGCTTTTACCAATACCGTAGATATAGGTTAGCGCGATTACACCTCTTTTTTGTTTTGGTATGTCTACACCTGCAATTCTTGCCATAATTACCCTTGTCTTTGTTTGAACCTTGGATTCTTTTTGTTAATAACGTAAAGTCTGCCTTTACGTCGCACCAATTTACAATCGGCACTTCTCTTTTTAACTGATGCTCTTACTTTCATCGCTTAAATTTATTTTTTCTTTAATAATGGATATTATCTTTCGATGTTATCTCTTTTTTTTAATATCTGTAAGTAATGCGTGCCTTAGATAAATCATAAGGACTCATTTCTAATTTCACTCTATCTCCTGGTAATAATTTAATATAATGCATACGCATTTTACCAGAAATGTGAGCTGTTACTATGTGACCATTTTCTAATTCCACACGAAACATAGCATTTGACAATGCTTCAATAATGGTCCCGTCTTGTTCTATTGCTGCTTGTTTAGCCATACATATTATAAGTTAAGCTATTGCTTTTCTGTTTTTACCGGTTTTCATCAAGCCATCATAATGTTTATTCAACAAATACGAATTGATTTGTTGCATAGTATCTATCGCTACACCAACCATAATCAATAAGGAAGTACCACCAAAAAATAGCGCCCATCCTGCTTGTACATCCACAATTTTTACAATTATTGCAGGGAACACGGCAATAAGCGCTAAAAATATAGATCCTGGTAAGGTAATTTGCGACATGATTTTATCTAAATACTCAGCTGTTTCAGTACCAGGTCTGATCCCTGGTATAAAACCACCACTACGTTTTAAATCATCAGCCATTTTATTGGTTGGAACCGTGATAGCTGTGTAGAAGTAAGTAAATATAATTATCAGTAGCCCGAAAACAATATTATAGGTCAACCCAAACATATCTGAAAATTCGGTTTGTAACCATGAACCAGCTCCTGTATCTTTTAACATATCTGTCCCACCTATTAAACTCGGAACAAACATAATAGCCTGTGCAAAGATAATTGGCATAACGCCAGAGGCATTTAATTTTAATGGTAAAAATTGTCTTGATCCAAATACATTCTTTTCAAAACCACCTGTGGCAGTTCTTCTAGCGTATTGAACAGCGATTTTTCTAACTGCCATCACCAACATAACCGATGCTAATATAATGGCAAACCAAATTACTAATTCTATAAGGATTAACATAAATCCACCACTACCTGCACCGCTTAGACGTGACAATGCATTTTGAATGAATGATTGTGGTAAAGTTGCTATAATACCAACCATAATTAATAATGAAATACCATTACCAATACCCTTATCAGTAATTTTCTCCCCAAGCCACATCGCAAAAATACATCCAGTAACTAAAATGATTACCGATGAAAAATAGAATAAACCACCTTGGCCTAATAAAAATGCATCTGGCGGCACGCCTAATGTTGTTAAACTAGCCAAATAACCCGGTGCTTGTACCAAACAGATTGCAATAGTTAACCAACGTGTGATTTGGTTAATTTTCTTTCTACCACTTTCACCTTCTTTTTGTAGTTTCTGAAGATAAGGAATGGCAATACCCATTAACTGCACCACAATTGAAGCAGAAATATATGGCATAATACCTAAGGCAAAAACAGATGCATTAGCAAACGCACCACCTGTAAATGCCACTAAAAGACCAAGAATTCCACCTTCAGTTCCTTCGGCCAAACCACCTAATTTACTGGCATCAATGCCAGGTAAAACTACCTGGGCACCAAAACGATACACTAGCAAAAGACCTAGGGTTAGGATGATACGATCTTTTAATTCTGTTATTTTCCAAACGTTTTTTAGTGTTTCTATTATCTTCATGGCTGGTTGTCTTATAAAGTTACTACTTCGCCACCAGCCGCTTCAATAGCAGCTTTTGCAGTAGCAGTAAATTTATGGGCTGTTACATTGATTTTCGCTTTTAATTCACCTCTACCTAAAATCTTCACCAATTCATTCTTGGTACAAAGACCTAATTGTACTAATGTATCAAAAGTAACAGTATCTTTTATTTTTTTATCATCAACCAATTGTTGTAAGGTATCCAAATTAACACCCTGATATTCAACACGGTTAATATTTGTAAAACCAAATTTAGGCACACGTCTTTGGACTGGCATTTGACCACCTTCGAAACCTATTTTCTTAGAATATCCCGAACGAGACTTGGCACCTTTGTGTCCACGTGCAGCAGTACCACCTTTACCTGACCCTTGACCGCGACCAATGCGTTTACCTTGATTTTTTACTGAACCTTCTGCAGGTTTTAAATTACTTAAATCCATTGTTTATTAAGTATTATTTTGTCTCTTCAACAGAAACTAAGTGTTCAACTTTTTTAACCATACCAATAATATTTGGAGTGGCTTCGTGCTCTACTACTTGACCTATTTTTTTTAAACCTAGCGCTATAAGAGTGTCTTTTTGACGTTTAGTGCGTTTTATTGCACTTTTTACTTTTTTTACTTTAATTGTTGCCATCTTATCCTATAGATTATCCGTTAAAAACCTTTTCAAGTGAAATACCTCTATCTTTCGCAATTGTTCTTGCATCTCTTAATTGTAACAAAGCATCGAATGTCGCTTTAACTACGTTATGTGGATTTGAGGATCCCTGAGATTTAGATAATACATCATGTACACCTACTGCTTCAAGAACAGTTCTTACAGCACCACCAGCAATTACACCTGTACCAGGAGCTGCAGGAATAATGTTTACTCTAGCGCCGCCGTATTTACCTTTTTGTTCGTGAGGTAACGTTCCTTTAATGATTGGAATTCTCACTAAATTCTTCTTAGCATCCTCAATGGCTTTAGCAATAGCTGTTGCAACATCTTTAGATTTTCCAAGTCCGTGACCTACTATACCGGCTTCATCGCCTACAACTACAATCGCAGAAAAACCGAATGCTCTACCACCCTTTGTCACCTTAGTAACACGTTGTACACCTACCAATCTATCTTTTAATTCTAATCCACCTGGCTTAACAAGCTCAGCGTTTTTATATTTTTGATACATAATTTTTAAAATTTAAGTCCAGCTTCTCTAGCACCGTCGGCTAATGATTTAACTCTACCGTGATACAAATAACCACCTCTATCAAAAGAGATAGTTTCTACGCCGGCTTTTAATGCTTTTTCGCCTACCGCTTTACCAACTAAAGTTGCTACTTCGGATTTGTTACCTTTAGCAGTAACAATATCTTTATCTCTTGAAGATGCAGCTGCAATAGTTTTACCAGTTACATCATCTACGATTTGAGCATAAATCTCTTTATTGCTTCTAAAAACAGATAGACGTGGTCTGGCCTCTGTACCAGAAACTACCTTGCGTATTCTGCTTTTAATTCTTATTCTTCTTTCGTTTTTTGTTAATGCCATAACTTTTCTATTAAGCTGATTTACCTGCTTTTCTTCTTAATTCTTCACCAACAAATTTCACACCTTTTCCTTTGTAAGGCTCTGGTTTTCTAAAGCCGCGTATTTTAGCTGCAACTTGGCCTACCAATTGTTTGTCGTGAGATGTTAATTTCACTATCGGATTCTTTCCTTTTTCAGAAATAGTTTCAACTGTTACTTCTGGTGCCACATCAATAACAATATTGTGTGAAAAACCTAAAGCTAGGTCTAATTTGTTTCCTTGATTAGATGCTCTGTAACCTACACCTACTAATTCTAACTGCTTTGTCCAACCATTTGAAACACCTTCAATCATATTAAATATAAGTGAACGGTATAAGCCATGGTTCGTTCTTGCTGTTTTGCTATCAGATGGTCTATTTACAACGATATTAGAGTCTTCAATTTTCAACTCTACATCCTGTATGTTTTGCGACAGCTCTCCTAATTTACCTTTTACAGTAAGTAAATTGTCTTTAAAGTCTATTGTTACTCCTGATGGAATTGCAATCGGGTTATTTCCTATTCTTGACATTTCTTTCCTGTTTTATTAGTAAACGTAACATAATAATTCACCACCTACATTCTCGCGTTGCGCTTGCTTGGTGGTCATTACTCCATGCGATGTTGATATAATTGCAATACCAAGTCCATTTAAAATTCTTGGCATTTCATCTGCACCAGCATACTTACGTAAACCTGGTTTACTAATTCTTTGAATCTTTTTAATAACAGACTCTTTTGTATCTTTAGAATACTTCAAAGCTATCTTTATAGTGCCTTGAACTGATGAGTCATCAAATTTATAACTTAAGATATATCCTTGCTCGAATAATATTTTAGTTATTTCTTTTTTTAAATTAGATGCAGGTATTTCAACTACTCTGTGATTAGCATTTACCGCGTTTCTAATTCTGGTTAAATAATCCGCTACTGGATCTGTATTCATAATTATTGATTTGTGGTTTTGGTTTTCAACTTCAGAAGAATATCTATATTGAACCTTAAACCAAGTTATTCATTTACCAACTTGCCTTTTTAACTCCTGGAATTAGTCCCTTATTTGCCATTTCACGCAACATTACACGGGAAATACCGAATTGTCTAACGTAACCTCTAGGTCTACCTGTCAATTTACATCTGTTGTGCAATCTAACTGGAGATGCATTTTTAGGCAATTTCTGTAGTGCTTCGTAATCTCCAGCTTCTTTCAAAGCCTTTCTCTTCTCGGCGTACTTAGCTACAGTTTTTTCTCTTTTCACCTCACGGGCTTTCATTGATTCTTTAGCCATATCTTAATTCTTTTGAAAAGGTAAACCTAATTCGGTTAATAATGATTTTGCTTCCTTATCTGTCTCAGCAGATGTTACAAACGTAATATCCATACCCGAGATCTTGTTAATTTTATCGATATCTATTTCAGGGAAAATGATTTGTTCAGTAATCCCTAAATTGTAATTACCTCTACCGTCGAAACCACCAGCTTTTATTCCGCTAAAATCTCTAACTCGAGGAAGTGCTGATGTAACAAGTCTATCTAAAAACTCGTACATACGCTCGCCTCTTAAAGTAACTTTTGCACCAATTGGCATACCTTTACGTAACTTAAATGAAGCAACATCCTTTTTAGAAATGGTTGCTACAGCTCTTTGGCCCGTTATTTTGGTTAGCTCTTCAACCGCGTGATCTACCAGTTTTTTATCAGCTACAGCCGCCCCAACTCCTTTAGATATTACTATCTTCTGAAGTCTTGGAACTTGCATTACATTTTTATATCCGAACTCGTCTGTAAGAGCTGACACTACTTTGTCTCTATACTCTTGTTTTAATCTTGGAATGTAGCTCATAATTAAATTACTTCATTTGATTTTTTAGAAAATCTCACTTTTTTATCACCTTCCATTCTATATCCTACGCGAGTAGTTTCGCCTTTCTTTGTTAACAAAGATAAATTTGATATATGGATTGGTGCTTCCTTCTCTACAATACCACCTTGAGGATTTTGAGCGCTAGGCTTGGTGTGTTTTTTCACCGTGTTAACGCCTTCAACAATGGCTTTGTTTTTATCTAACAATACCTTAAGTACTTTGCCTTCTGACCCTTTATGGTCTCCTGCAATAACTTGAACAGTATCTCCTGATTTAATTTTCAGTTTTGTCATTTTTAATATTCCTTAAAGCACTTCTGGTGCCAATGATACAATTTTCATGAATTGCTTATCACGAAGTTCTCTCGCAACAGGACCAAATACGCGTGTTCCTCTCATTTCGCCTTGGGCATTTAACAATACACAGGCATTATCATCGAAACGGATGTATGAGCCATCTGGACGTCTAACTTCTTTTACCGTACGAACTACTACAGCAGTTGAAACTGATCCTTTTTTTACGTTGCCGTTTGGTGTTGCATCCTTTATAGATACAACGATTTTATCTCCAACTGATGCATAACGTCTTTTAGTACCACCCAATACTCTGATGGTTAAAACTTCTTTAGCACCAGTATTATCGGCTACTTTTAGTCTTGATTCTTGTTGTACCATAATTACTTAGCTCTTTCAATTATTTCTACTAATCTCCAACATTTTGACTTACTTAAAGGTCTTGTTTCCATGATCTTTACTTTATCGCCAATGTTACAATCGTTAGTTTCGTCGTGTGCAACGTATTTTTTCGTTTTCAAAACGAATTTTCCATACATAGGGTGTTTTACTTTTTTAACTTCAGAAACCACAATGGACTTCTGCATTTTGTTACTTGTAACAACTCCTATACGTTCTTTTCTTAAATTTCTGTTTTCCATCTTTCAGCAGAATACGATTATTGTAATTCTCTATTTGTTAATTCTGTTGCTATTCTGGCTACAACACGTCTGGCGTTGCGCAACTGAATTGGATTTTCTAAAGGTGTTATGGCATGGGCTAATTTTAGATCAGCATAACTCTTTTTAGTTTCACCAAGTTTTTCTTGTAACTCAGCTACGGATAGCTTTTTAACTTCTGATTGCTTCATAATTCTAATTCTATTAAGCTTCGTAATCTCTAGCTACGATGAACTTAGTTTTTACTGGAAGTTTTTGGGCTGCCAATCTAAGTGCTTCTTTAGCTACTTCCATTGGTACACCTGCTACTTCAAATAACATACGACCTGGTTTTACAATTGCAACCCAATATTCAACAGCACCTTTACCTTTACCCATACGTACTTCTAATGGTTTTT
>NZ_DAISXK010000025.1:0-42925 GCF_036825875.1 Paucihalobacter sp.
CTCGAACCCACGACCTGCTGATTACAAATCAGCTGCTCTAGCCAGCTGAGCTACATCGGCTTTTTTTGTGTCTTATTGGCACTAAAAAAAGCCCGTTATTTCTAACGGACTGCAAATGTAGCGTTTTATTTTTTTATACAAAATATTTTGTCGAAAATTTTATTAGATATGCGATCTTAATTTCTGTTTGCGCTTTTTTAATTGTCTTTCAAGAGAAGAAGCTGCACTATCTGCGCCTTCTTCAAAAGATTTACATTGCTTTTTCACCACAAATGAATCTCCCGGTACGGCAACACGGGCTTCAAAAATCTTATTTTGTTTATCGCTAGTGTTTTCAACCTTTAAATATACGTCGGCTTGAATGACTTTATCATAGAACAATTCTAACTTATCCATACGTTTTTGGATAAAGTCTATCAACTTTTGATCGGCTACAAAGTTGACGGATTGTGTGTTTACTTTCATAGATATTGGTTTTAAAAATTAGACTTTATTTTATTTACTCCGTGGATGTGCAGTTTGGTACACTTTTTTTAACTCTGCAATACTATTATGAGTATAAACTTGTGTGGCCGCTAAACTAGTGTGGCCAAGCAATTCTTTAACAGCATTTAAATTAGCTCCCTCGTTTAATAAATGGGTAGCAAATGAATGCCTTAGAATATGCGGACTTTTTTTTACCTTGACCGAAACCTGACTAAAACAGTTTCTTACTACTTTATAAACCAAGGAGTCATTTAGTTTGACACCGCTTTTGTTTAAAAATAAATAAGAATCATCTTTAATAATGTTTAATAAATTTCTTTCCCTAAGATAATTACTAATAGATATTGAAACACTTCCTATTAAAGGAATATAACGTTCTTTATGTCTCTTGCCCAATACTTTTATAACGCCGTTATTTAAATCAACATCATTTACCTTTAAATTTACCAATTCCGTCCGTCTGATTCCAGTGGCGTAAAATAATTCTATAATGAGTTTGTCTCTTACACCTTCGAAATCATTTGAAAACTCAATGTTATTAAGGACAGTCGAAACTTCCGATTCGGAAAATGGCAACTGTATTTTCTTCTGAGTTTTTAAGGCTTTGTGAGTGGCTAATGGATTTATCTCAATAGTTTGAGTCTTTTGAAGGTATTTATAATAAGTATTTAATGATGACATCTTCCGGTTTATGGTACGATTGGTCAATCCTTGATTTACAAGACTTATAATCCAATTTCTAATTTGGTTATAACTCAGGACACTAATAGTATCGGTTTGAAACTCCTTTTTAATAAATATTGAAAATGTTTCTAAATCGTGGAGATAGGCAGTAATAGTATGTAATGCATATTTTTTTTCGTGCAAAAGGTACTCTTTGAATTCCTTAAAAAACATACGTTATCTTTCAGTGAACTTTAAAGATAATAAATTTTATGACATTAGAATAAAACAAGAAGTAATTTGATGAGAATTTAACTAAAAACAAGAGCAAAAAAAACCCTGACGTTGTCAGGGTTGAACATTTATATATCTGCTTGTTCTCGAAGTCTCTGTATATACTGAGCTTTTTGAACTTGTGCTCTTTTTCTAACTGAAGGCTTTGTGAATTGCTTTCGTTCTTGCAACTGACGCTTTGTGCCAGTTTTGTCAAACTTACGTTTAAAACGCTTTAGCGCTCTATCTATATTTTCTCCTTCTTTAATTGGTATAATTAACATAGTACTTAACCTCCCTTCTATTAAAATTTTGTGATGGCAAAGATAAAAACAAAATAATAATTTGCAATTATATTAAAGTTTATTTTGTGATTGGTTTATAATCCTTCTTATCTATAATCATTTTAGCGATAATTTCTCTTAAAATTTCAGAAGTGCCACCACCTATTGGTCCAAGTCGACTGTCTCTTGAAAGCCGGGCCATCGGGTATTCTTCCATGTAACCATAACCACCTAAAAACTGTAAACATTGATATATAACCTCGTCCGCCATTTTGGTACACTGAAGTTTAGACATAGTAGCTTCTTTTACAACATATTCACCTAAATTCATCCTGTATGCCACCGTGTAGTTGAAGGTTTTACAAATTTCCATTTGCGTGTAGCAATCGGCAAGCGAATGCCTTAAAGCTTGAAATTTATCAATAGTTTTTCCAAACGCGGTACGCTCCGACATATATTGTGTAGCATATTCTAAAGCAAACTCTGCTCTAGCATGGGCATTAATTCCCATAATAAGACGTTCGGAAGCGAAATGTTGCATGATATAATTGAAGCCCATATTTTCTTCGCCCATTAAATTTGCTGCTGGTATTACCACATTATCAAAAGCGATTTCGCCAGTGTCACTTGCTCGCCATCCCAACTTGTCTAATTTTGTTGCAGAAACGCCAGCTGTATTTCTATCAATTAAAAAAATACTGATGCCTTTATTGCCTGCACTAGGAGTTGTTTTTGCAGCTACAATTAAATAGTCACTGTAAACACCGTTGGTTATAAAAGTTTTAGAACCGTTAATCACATAAGTGTCTCCCTTTTTATCCGCAGTGGTTCTCATTCCAGCAACATCACTACCTCCAAAGGGCTCCGTAATACAAAGACATCCAATCATGTCGCCAGTAATGCTTGCGGTAAGGTATTTTTGTTTCAATTGCTCGCTACCTTCAGCATTTAAATGTGTCATGGCTAAATAAGCATGTGCCCACATAGCGGCTGCAAATCCACCCGAATTTATTTTTTGTAATTCTTCGAGAAAAATAACCGTGTAAAAAAAATCTAGATTTAAACCACCATAGGCTTCGGGATAATTTATTCCGAAGAAACCCATATCGCCCATTTTTTTCCATATAAATCGATCAATGTGGCCAGTTTTCTCCCATTTATCGATGTGAGGAACTACTTCTTTTTGTAAAAAATCTTTTAAACTTTCTCTGAAAAGATGGTGCTCTTCGTTGAAATAGAGGTTATTCATAGCGTGCTTTTTTTAGAGTGTCAAATATAATTTAATTATCTCTAATTTATGAACAGGAAAATCTTTAACTTTT
The DNA here is from genome assembly GCF_036825875.1 of Paucihalobacter sp. Lineage (NCBI taxonomy): Bacteria > Pseudomonadati > Bacteroidota > Flavobacteriia > Flavobacteriales > Flavobacteriaceae > Paucihalobacter > Paucihalobacter sp. Next base: position 3,029 of record NZ_DAISXK010000025.1, read on the forward strand.
GTTAATTCATCTAAGGATTTAAAGCCTTCGTGCAAAGTTCTTATTTTAATAATTTCATAAGCAATTTCGTAATCTATATATTTAATAGTCACCAACTCTTCAACAGATGCCATGTTTAAATTTAGCTTTTGAATGTTAGGGGGATTTTTAACGGTAAAATGATTAGTGATATTTTCAATCACTTCTGGAGTTAAGCCATAAACTTCGCTCAGCTGAATATCCGCGATAAAACCGTTTGGTTGGTTGTTTCGGAAATCAATAATGCGTTGGGATAATTTTTCGCCGATACCATACACTTTTTGAAGTTGTTGGGCTGTGGCTTGGTTTAAATCTATTTTTTGTTCAACAATTTTGGGTTCGTTGTTAATTCTGAAATTATTTGTGTTTTTCTTTGAAGCTGAAGGATTGGTTACCCACTCAGGAAATTTGAAATAAGGGGAAATTACGCTCAGTAAAGAATCTGATACTCTAGTAACTTCTTGAAATTGTTGAGCAGAATTCACCCATTGTTCCTTGGCTCTAAACGCATGCAATCGGTCAATTTCATCAATTGACATCCCTAATGAATAACCTTTATAATCGGTTATATAATTTGGATTGAATGGATATATCTTCGGCTCTTGTTCGACTAATTTTAGTTTTTTTAATGAATCTACTTCACGTATGAAACTTTCTAATTGTTCGTTATCAATAGATTGACTCGAATTCTTTGAACTAAGTTTAAAATACGTAAACTGAAAAACAACTATAATGATAATCAACAAAAAAATCCCACTTCGCTGTTTATTGGTAAACAAGAAATAGGATTTAATATTTTTCATTTTGTTTTACATTTCGTTTCTCAAATCAGTGGCACCATCGTCTAAGGCGTCTTCTTTTTTATTAATAGCATTCATGTAACGTTTTAATTCCTTTTTAATAACTGGTGTTAAAATGACAACCCCTATGATATTGGGTACGACCATTGCAAAAATCATGGCGTCAGAAAAATCAATTACCGCGCCTAAACTAATTGACGAGCCAACAACTACAAAGAATAAAAATAGAATTTTATATATTAAATCGGTTATTTTTCCTTTTCCAAATAAATACTTCCAACCTTGCATACCGTAGTAAGACCAAGATATCATGGTCGAGAATGCAAAGAGGATTACAGCTATTGTGAGTATAATTGAGAAATTGGGTATTACTTCGTTAAATGCATTTGCAGTTATTTCTACACCTTCTTTTATTTCAACACCATATTGCATTACTTCACCATTAAAATTGGTGATTATAATAACCAAAGCGGTCATTGTACAAATCACTACTGTATCGACAAAAGGCTCTAACAAAGCCACAATCCCTTCACTAGCAGGATATTTGGTTCTTACTGCAGAATGCGCAATTGCGGCAGAACCAACACCAGCTTCATTAGAAAAAGCACCTCGTCTTATACCTTGTATCATAACACCAATTAATCCACCTGCGATTCCTAAACCTGAAAATGCACCTTCAAAAATGAGCATAAAGGCATCGTCTATCAACGAAAAATTAGCAACCAATATAATAATCGCTGCCAAAACATAAATACCAGCCATAAATGGTACTACTTTTTCAGTTACCTTGGCTATTCGCTTGATTCCACCTATTATTACAATCGCTACTAAAATAGCCATTACTATTCCAAAATACATTCCTGCATTTGAGACACTTTGTAAATCAAATAACTGTATAAACTGCGCTGCCGCCTGATTGGCTTGAAACATATTACCGCCACCAAATGAACCTCCAATTACAAAAATTGCAAATAATACGGCAAGTACTTTACCTAATATAGGCACATTTTTTTCTTTAAGACCTTTTTGAAGATAGTACATCGGTCCGCCATAAACGGTGCCATCTTCACCAACATCGCGGTATTTAACCCCTAAAGTACACTCTGCAAATTTAGATGCCATACCCAAAAATCCGGCCACAATCATCCAAAAGGTTGCACCTGGACCACCAATAGACAAAGCCACTGCAACACCTGCTATATTTCCTAGTCCGACAGTAGCTGAAAGTGCAGCTGTTAATGCCTGAAAATGGGATACTTCTCCATCAGCACCTTCATCTCGTAACGTTTGTAAAATATCACTTTTATCATCGTGTATATTGTCTCCGTACAATTTATCAACGCCATGCTTCTCAATATCTTCATACTTACCCTTCACGACCCACAAGGCAGTTTTAAAACCGGTAATATTTATAAATTTAAAGTAAATAGTGAAATATAAGGCACCACCAATAAGGACAATTAATACCCAAGGTATTCGAAAATCGTCTGAAAACGGTATTTCGTAAAAAATAGCTTCAACAAACCACCCAGTGTAGTCTTTAAAAATAGTATCTATTTTTTGAGAAGTGGATTCTTGCGAAAAAATTAAAATAGGAGAAATTAATGCGAAAATACTTAGAAGAATCTTCTTCATATAAAAATGAATATTAGTTAGAATTGGTTTGGGGGTTCAAGATGCAAAAAAAATTGTTATTATAAAACAATGATGCTTAAAAAAGCTTAATAGATTCAAAAAACCAAGACAATTTTAACTTTTAAGCCTAAATAAGGTCGACTCATTACAAATCAAATACCGAAGATCGTTTGGTATACATGATGTCCTTTATTCGCATCCAAAATGCCAAAAAAAGATAAAGTGCAAATCCAAAACCCAAGGTTACAAAGGTTAAATACATAAAGGTTGTGCGTACGATCTTAGCACGTATACCCATTCTGTCCGCGATTCGCTGGCAGACATAAAAACCACGCTTTTGAAAGTACAGTAACATTTTATAGGGTGCAATCATACCGCAAGTTAAGAATTTATTTTGTGATAATAGAATTGCCGATGGCACACTGTAAACATTTGTTGGCGTCGCAATAATGCGATTTTAACTGCAATAAAGCTTGCGAATCCAAGGCAGATTGCGAAATAGGTGCCAACTGATTAAATTTTTTGATAATACTATTTTCTTCAGATTTAATAGCGGTTGCCAACGAAAAAATAATTTCGTTTTCGTCATTTCCTTTGTATTTGGAAAAACAATATTTAATGGGTATAATAGTATTAATAATGAGTAAGTCTATAAATGATTTGGTGAGCTTTTTGGTACTTGATTTTGAAATAGAAGTGAAAGAATAATGCGTTTGCCAATATTCCGAGGTTTCAACGGAGAACAAATCATAAAACTCTTCAATTGTAGAGATTGAAATCACTTGCGAAAATAAATTATAATGTTTGTGATAGAGTTGTGCTAATTGCGATAAACGGATAGTCGGGAAATTTGGCGGTCGCAATCGGAAAAACTGAATAGGAACTACACCTAGAGTTTCCAATTGAAATTTTTGTTTAAGATATTGATAGGCCTTTTTAAGATTCTGATAATAGGCTTCTTCAATGTTGGATTCTAATAATCCAGCCTGACCACAAAAAAGGGCTTCTAATTGTTCGGATTGGGTCTGTAATTTTCTAACAATTGAAAAATCTATCGATTTAGCGATACTCTCAAAAGCATCAGCATTTACTTTCAAACCAAAATTTCTAAACAACATCGTAAACAAAACAGCTTCCCAATGCTGATTACTATCGTTTAACAAACGTTCAATTTGTTGGGATTTACGCTCGAGTCGTTCTATAAACAAGCGTTCTTTCCAATTTATCAATGTGAAATTATCAACCTCCGCAAAATTAGCTTCACAATTTATCCAGCGCTGTTGTTTTGAAAACAATCGGCGGTAATTTTCAATTAAATTTTTAGGCACAAACTCCTGAAGCAACAAGGTTGGAATAATACTATTATCCTTTCTATAAACCTCAGCATCATGCTCCCAAACTACATGCAGTATAACATTGTCGTAGGCTTTATCCGTTTCATGTTGATGCGCATACCAATTGGATGATTTAACGTGAATTTCAACATTACCAGCCCAAAGTTGATTTTCAATTTTAAGTTTGGCATTAAAAAAATCAGGTCCAGAGTTTTGATTGTGCTGCCCAACATCCACAAGCTGAATTGTTTCAGCTTTGGCGGTTTTAATGTTTAAAACATCAAATTTTTTGTGCTTCCAAAGAAAATGGAGAAAATCTTCTTGCATAGTTCTAAATTACTTAAAAAAAGCAAAACTCAAAAAATTAAATTTAAAGATGAGAATTTAGCAATTATTTAAGTATTTTTTTGGCATGTATGTTTTTTGTAGTGGTGAATTTTAATCATTTGCTACGTAAATAAACTATTTTAGTGAATTGTTTAATGTATACGAAATATGATTCATATCAAATCACTAATATTAAGTCTAATCCTTTCATTGTTTGTAACTGTTATAAATGCACAAATCGGCATTGGTAACACCAATCCGCAAGGTGCTTTAGATATCACAGACACCAATAACGGTTTGTTAATTCCAAGAGTCGCTCTCGTAAACTTGGCAACAGTTACGGTTATTACACCTACAGAATCTGAACTTGTATATAACACCGCTAATGTTAACGATGTGACTCCTGGTTATTATTACTTAAGTACTGCAACCGGTCCTTGGGTGCGAATTGGGGGCGCAACTGGATGGTTAACCACTGGAAATGCAGACATTGTTAATGGTACTAATTTTATGGGTACCACAAATAATGTTGATGTGGCTTTTAGGAGAAATAATTTGGCGGCAGGTAGGTTATCATTGAGTAGTACTTCTTATGGGGTTGGTGCATTAAATTTAAATACAGGAATCCGTAATGTTGCCCTAGGGGTCGACGCACTAAGAATAAACACTTCTGGGGAGGACAACGTTGCTATCGGTTATCATTCATTATATTCTAATACAAACAGTCTAAGAAACGTCGCTATTGGATATCGAGCTTTGGCCTCTCTTAATAATTCTGCTTCTACTAACAATGTAGCCGTTGGTTATCAAGCTATGGAAATTGGCAATGGTAATTTTTCTGGTAATTCTTTTTTCGGGTCAATAGCAGGACGTAGCAATACTGGAAATTTTAATACTGGAATTGGTGCGGGTACCTTAAGTAGAGGAACTAGTGCTGGCCAGTTCAATACTGCTGTAGGTTACTTGGCTTTAGAAGATATAAGCAGTGGCCAACAAAACACGGGCATTGGTGTAGATGCTTTTTATCGTACTACAACAGGAAGTTTTAATACTGGATTAGGTTACCGAGCAGGTGGAAATAATGTATCAGGTACTAACAACACTATTGTAGGCTATCAAGCTGGCGCTGAAATGAATAATACGGGCAGTCAAAATGTTTTAATTGGTCGTCAAGCAGGATTTCGTGCAGGTTCTGGAAATATTATAATTGGCAATGAAGCTGGTTTTGCTGATAATGGAAGCAATAAACTATATATTCATAATGCAAACGCCAGTGCCGATGCTTCACTCATTTATGGCGAATTCAATAACAACATATTAAGAACCAACGGTCAATTTCAAATTGGAAATCCGGCTGGTACTGGTTATCAATTTCCTGTAGCACGTGGCACTAACAATCAGGTTCTTCAAACCAATGCTACTGGTGTTTTGAATTGGGTAGATACCAGTTCTTTGGATATCACGGAAGTTGATCCGCAAATATCTTCTGCAACAATTAATGCGGTACCAAAATGGAATGGAACAACGCTCGTTGACGGAATTATCACCGATGATGGAACCAATGTCACAATCTCAGGAAATACGACAACTTCAAATTTCCAAATGACTTCCGGAGCCAATGCAAACTATATTTTGCAAAGTGATGCTGCAGGAAATGCAACATGGGTTGAAAATCCCTTAGCTACTTTATCCATTGCGCGAAGCAACTTAAGCGCGAATCAACCTTTAAACGATCTCGGGTGGCAAAAAATACTATTTGATACAGTTGTTTTTGATACAAATGGAGAATTCAATACCACCGATAATAGCTTTGTGGCAAGCACTGCGGGATATTATCAAATAAATGCTGGATTTCATACCAATGATCAAAGTAATGGTCAATTTTACTCTGTTGGTGTTTATGTTAATGGAACTTTATATCAAGAAACTACTGGAAACCATATTTCAAATGGTCCAGTCTCCAGAAACATCAATTGTATTGTTAATTTAGCCGCAGGCGATTTTGTAGAAATATTTGTTCTGAATTTTCAAACAGGTGTACAAATTGAAAGCTCTTCAGGTAAAACCTTTTTTGAGGTTCAACAAATTAGATAATTAAATCAATTTAAAAATAAACCTGTTATAATAATATATTACTCAATATACCCCATTTTCCGCATCCAATCGTCGTTAAACATTTTGCCTACGTAGCGACTACCGTGGTCGTGAAATAATACCACCACCACATCTTCTGGCTTGAAATGTTCTTTGAGCTGCAACACACCTTTGATGGCTGCACCGGCCGAGTTGCCTAGAAACATGCCTTCTTCTTTGGCTAAGCGTTGGGTGTAAACGGCTGCATCTTTGTCGGTGACTTTGGTGAAACCGTCAATAAGACTAAAGTTAACATTGGCTGGTAAAATATCTTCGCCAATACCTTCGGTTACGTAAGGATAGATTTCATTTTCATCAAAAATTCCAGTTTCATGGTATTTTTTAAAGACGCTACCATAAGTATCAACACCCCAAATCTTCACCTTAGGATTTTTCATTTTTAGAAAACTAGCCACCCCAGAAATAGTTCCGCCAGTGCCTACACCTACTACAAAATGGGTGATTTTACCGTCGGTTTGATTCCATATTTCAGGACCTGTACTTTTAAAATGTGCCTTACAATTACTTGGGTTATCGTACTGATTAACATACCAAGCATTAGGTGTTTCCTCTGATAATCTTTTAGAAACAGAATAATAACTTTGAGGATCTGTTGGCGCTACATTGGTTGGGCATACCACAACCTCGGCACCAACGGCTTTTAGAATATCAATTTTCTCTTTTGATTGCTTATCGGCCATAACAAACACACATTTATAACCTTTTACAATAGCTGCCAGTGCAAGTCCCATTCCTGTGTTGCCCGAAGTACCTTCAATTATGGTTCCACCTGGTTTTAAGCGGCCATCGGCTTCAGCATCTTCTACCATTTGCAAGGCCATGCGGTCTTTAACAGAATTACCTGGGTTAAAGGTTTCGTATTTGGCCAATACCAAACATGGCAGCTCAGCGGTAAGCTTATTGATTTTGATAAGTGGCGTATTGCCTATGGTTTCTAATATATTGTTTGCGTAATTCATAGCTTTTATTTGCCTTGCAAAATTAAGGTAATTATACAGAATTGAAAGTGATATGACGATTTTTTGCGTTAGCGTTTGCAGCGGCATCCTTTTATGGCCATAAGTCATAAAAGATAGAGCGGAAAGCGCGACCCATCCCAAGCTGACTTGGGTTGGGTAACGCCCTATTATTGAAAACGAATGGCCTTAATAGCTGAAATTTTGGTAATAATAGCCGATGGAATAAGCAGCATCAGCAAACACACCACAAAAGTGCCAAGATTGAGCCAAATAATGTAATCTATATTAATGTAAACCGGCGCCTCAGAAACATAATACACCGACGGATCAAGCGGAAATAATTTAAATTTCTGTTGTGCGAATAACAATGACAAGCCAATTAAATTTCCCCAAAAAAGCCCAACACCAACCAAATAAGAGGCATTGATCAGGAAGATTTTTTGAATACTCCAGCTATGACTACCGAGTGCTTTTAAAATACCAACCATTTGGGTGCGTTCTAAAATGAGTACAAGTAAAGCAGTGATCATATTGATACCTGCAACTAAAATCATAATTCCGATGATGCCATAGGTGTTTTTGTCGAAAATTTTAATCCATTCAAAAATCGTGGCATATTTGGTTGAAACCTTAGTAGCGTTTAACAAAGATGGAATGTTTTGATAAATTTGAATAGCGGTTTGGTCTAGTTTTTCAAAATCATTAACAAATACTTCAAAATGGCCTACTTCATCTGCTTTCCATTTGTTGATACGCTGTAGATGTTTGATATGGCCAATGATAAAAGTTTGATCTAAATCTTGAAAACCTGAATTAAAAATACCGACGATATCGTATTTAATGATACGTGGCATGGAATTGACATCTTCGCCAAAAACCGCTTGAAATGAATCACCAACTTTAAACTCAAGTCGGTTAGCTAAATATTGTGAAATAACGACATCATTGCTATAGTCGTTGGTGTACTCAGGTAATTCTCCTTCAATTAAAAAATCTTTTAGATAATTCCAGTTATAATCTTGGCCAACACCTTTTACGAAAACTCCTTCAAAATCAGTCTCAGTTCTTATTACTGTAAATTTATGAACTATAGCTTGAATGTGATCGACATCGGTTACCGTTCTAAATTCTGGATAAAATTCTTGGTTGATGGAAAGAGGCCTCAATGATTCATTTGAGGCATTGTTATCGTAGTTTGATATAATGACATGACCATTAAATGCCACTACTTTTTCTCTTATTTTTTTCTGAAGTCCTAAACCTGTAGATATTGCAATAAGCATTACAACTACACCAATAGCAATGGCAGTAATTCCAATTTTTATTATTGGTGCCGAAACACTACTTTTATACGACTTACTGCCAATTATACGTTTGGCTATAAAGAGTTCAAAATTCAAAATATATTATGCCAATATTAAGTGTCAAAAATAAGATTTTATTCCCGATAATACTTGGGTTTGTTCTACTTGGATTTTCCTGCAATCAATCCAAATCTGAAACTAATAACGAAAAAAACGCAGCATTATTAAATTATGACAGCCAAAACTCGGTTACCAATGAGAATAAACCAATAGTTGTTGGTGCCAATCAAATTGAGCTTTATCTTTCATTAATTTCAGGAAAAAAAGTAGGCATCGTTGCTAATCAAACGTCTGTGATTTTTACGAATACTGAATCACAGAATACTTATACCCATTTGGTAGATTCGTTATTAAGTTTAAATGTGAATGTAACCAAAGTGTTTGCGCCCGAACATGGTTTTCGCGGAACGGCAGATGCAGGCGAACTTATTAAAGATGGCATCGATACTAAAACTAGTTTACCCATAATTTCACTTTACGGCAATAACAAAAAACCAAGTATAGATCAGTTAAAAAATATTGATATTGTAATTTTTGATATACAGGATGTAGGTGCCAGATTCTACACCTATATTTCAACCTTGCATTATGTAATGGAAGCTTGTGCCGAAGTCAATATTGAATTAATTATTTTAGACCGACCCAATCCAAACGGACATTATGTAGATGGTCCGGTATTAGAAATGGCACACAAAAGTTTTGTTGGTATGCATCCCATTCCAGTAGTTCACGGTATGAGTATTGGCGAATACGCCCAAATGATCAATGGAGAAGGGTGGTTAGAGAATTCTGTCAGGTGTAAACTTAACATAATTCCGGTTAAATATTATAAGAGAAATTTAGCTTATAGTTTACCCATTAAACCATCACCAAATTTACCAAACAATGCCGCTATAAATTTGTATCCTAGTCTTTGCTTTTTTGAAGGCACCAATGTTAATGCAGGTCGAGGAACCTCCAAACAATTTCAAATTTTCGGGAGTCCGTATTTAGACAAAACTGTTTTCGAATTCAAATATATTCCGCATCCCAATGAAGGCGCTAAAAACCCCAAACACAATGGCGTTCTATGCTACGGTATGGATTTAAGCGAACAAGCTTCTCTAAGTCACTTAGATTTGAACTTTCTAATAGTAGCTTATCAAAACACCATTGATAAACCTAAATTCTTTAATGACTTTTTTACAAAATTAGCTGGTAATACTACTTTGCAAAAACAAATTGAAAACGGCATGCGTTTTAATGAGATTAAAGCAGGCTGGCAGAAAGATTTAGAGCAATTTAAAAAAATGCGTCAACCGTATTTGTTATACGATTAATCATTATCTGTGGAAGCTACTTTGGTAATTACTGCTTCAATATCCTCATTCAAGTCTTTTAAAATTTTAACTACAAAAACAATACGCAACGGTGACTGTACTACCACTACGACGTGTTTTCCTTGGCTTAATTTATTTAAAGGCAATTTATATTCGGTTTTGCCAATATAGAAATCAACTTCTCGTGAGTAATCGTGATTAATGGTGTAGAGATAATTTATTTTCTTATCGCTTTTGAGAATGAGTGTGTCACGTGTACTATTCAAATCATGGTACACAGCTTTAGCGGTAACATTTACATTTTTTTCTATAATGGCTGTAGGTTGCTGCGCTTTTGCCTTTGATGCTCCAGAAAGCAACATGGCTGTTAATAGTAATTTTGTTTTCAATTCAGTTGCTTAAGTATTAAACTTAATGCTGAATTAATAGCGCTTTTTAAACTATCCCTACTACTAACATACTGATGATTTATTAATTAAGAAGAAACAATTCTACGAACAGCACAAAAACGGGCATGAGATGTCCATAATTGTAAAGTTTTAAAAACGAATCTTACTATTTTGAAATAAATTTTAGGAATTATTTTTTTAACAGCGGAATTAACCTATCCGGATAATCGGTGATGATGGCATCTACACCAAAATCTATCATTTGTTGCATGTCTTTAATGTCGTTAACCGTCCAAGGAATTACTTGAAAGTTTTCAGCCTTTAAATTTCTTACAGTTTCCGCATCTAGCAATTTAAAATACGGACTGATAATTTCAGGAGAAAAAGATAAGGATGTTGTTTTGGGCCAGATAGCTTCATCTTCTTCAATTAAAACGGCTACTGGCATGTTTGGCGCTTGACGTTTAATTTCTTCTAAAACTCGAAGATCAAAACTTTGGAGATTGGTTCTTTTGAACACATTGTGCTTATCTATTTCCTCTATTACCAAACGCACGAATTCCTGAGGAGCAGGTGTGAAAATATTATCGTAATCGGGATGTGATTTAATTTCGATATTGTATTTAATTTTCGGATCTAGTGCCTCTGCCAATTCAAAAACTTGCGATAAGGAAGGTTTGGATACTTCCATTAATTGCTGCCCTGGAAATCTTGGATGCGCTTTACTACCGCAGTCAAAAGCTTGTATTTTTTCAAAAGTAAGTTGATACAAATTGAATGCTTTGGCTTCACTTTCAAAAATATCTCCACCATCAGGTTTGTGGCAAATAGTGGCATTCATATAAGGTTCATGCGATACCACAACAATGCCATCTTTACTTACCGCTAAATCCAATTCCAAAGTATGAACTCCTAGTTCAATAGCCTTTTTAAAAGCTGGCAAGGTATTTTCAGGAAGTAAGCCACGACAGCCTCTATGTCCTTGCGCTTCTATTTCTGGTTTTGAATTGCAGTTCATAAGAAGAAGAAAAAGAATTAGATATGGGTTAATTTTCAGCATCGGATGATAATGTTGGTCTGTCATATTTTTGAAACGGTTGTTTAAGCAGTTCAACAATACTGCTGTTTTTTTGTTCGTCTGGAAAAACATCAACGCCATAAACTAATTTTTCTCTGTCTAAATATTTGTAAGTTCCCAATAATCTGTCCCAAATACTAAAGATGTTTCCATAATTAGAATCTGTAAAAGGCAGACGGTAATGGTGGTGTATTTTATGCATGTCTGGTGAAACCAAAAAATAACTTATCATTTTATCAATTCGTTTTGGTAATTTGATATTTGCGTGCGTTAATTGCGCGAACACCACCGAGAGCGACTGGTAAATCATAACAATTGCAATGGGCGTTCCAACCAAAAAAACACCAAATAAAGTAAATATGAATCTAATTAAACTTTCAACAGGATGGTGCCTGTTACCGGTTGTGGTATCTACCTTATGGTCTGTATGATGTACTAAATGAATCATCCATAACGGTTTTACTTTATGTTCAACATAATGCGCTAAGTAGGCTCCAAAAAAATCTAAAAGCAAGACACCTATTAAAATATACATCCACAATGGCATAATTGGTAGCCAGTTGATAATTCCAAAATCATTGGCCTTCACCCAATCGGCAGAAAGTAGTAACACAAATGCCAATCCGAAATTTATAAAAATGGTAGTTAGAGTGAAAAAAAAGTTGGGAACGGCATGTTTCCATTTTTTATATTCAAATTTAAATAATGGCAATGCACCTTCTAACAACCAAAAAAACGCAATTCCTCCAACCAAGATAATACTGCGATGAAGTGACGGAATGGTTTCAAAATAGTTAATAATAGACTCCATTTTACTACAAATTATTTTTTACTATATTATGAACTTTTTTGATATTCACTAATGAAACCAGCGGTCTCCATACTTCAGCTTTTTCGTGATCATTGCGCATTTTATGTGCCGTAAAATATAAAAATGCTTGATAAGCTTTAATACTTTCATTAACTAATCCTTTATCCATTTTTTTTAATTTCCTTAAAACTCTTCCGGCTTTGCCTTCAATTAAATCGGCTTCCAATTCTAAAAGTTCCAATCGTTGGCTAAGTTCTGGTTGTTTGTCATCTGGTTCCGCAGCTAATAATTGAGTGGCATCATTCATATAAATTTTGGCCAGATTTATCAGGTTCGATTGCACTCGGGGTTTGCTATACAAAGAGAAATCGAGATATTTTGAGGCCAAAAAATAACTTGTGTAAAAAGTTTTAGATTCAGCATAATTTTTTAACTCATGGGCTAAAAATTCGGTGTTAAAAGCATAGTCCTCTATGATTCTTGAAAGATTAAAGTCATTTTCATAACCCATGTTTACGTTTACGATATTTCCATTAATATCCATCACTTTTAACGAAGCATCACTCAATTTATCTAAGTAGATGTCCGAACGTTTGTTCTTGATGCTTTCGTATAGGTCATCATAAACATACTCCGAAACCACCACAGGAACAAAATGCTCCCAGATTGCTTTATTTAGTTCTGGTTCTGAAAATAAATTACCAACTATAATGGATTGGTTATTACTGGTAACGACCACCACGGGGTAATCGTAAAAGGTTTCCTCTTCCCACACCATTAAAACCATTTTATTTTGAACCGCTGCAAGTTTTTGGGCCACTTTTAAATTACTCATCCAATCTTGTGCATGGACTTTCAATGAAGAGAACAGCAAGCAGGCACCAATCAAACTATATAATTTTAATGTTTTTATCATAGAATACGTTTTTTCATTTCTTCAACAATGTTATAGGCTGCTGGACAAATAGCAACATTTTTTAAGGTTAGATGTTCAATTTGCTGAAATTTCTTTCTATCAGTATGCGGAAATTCTCTGCATGCTTTGGGTCTCACTTCATAAATTGAACAATAATTATCCGCTCCTAAAAAAGTACATGGCACCGATTGCAGCACGTAATCATTTTCTTCATCCAAGTGCAAGTAATTTTCTATAAAAACACTCGGTTTCATTTTAAAATACTTTGAAATGCGCTCAATATCTTTATCTGTAAACAACGGTCCAGTAGTTTTGCAACAATTGGCACATGTTAAACAATCGGTTTTTTCAAACTCTGAGGTATGCAATTTTTGCATCACATAATCAAGATTTTTGGGTGGTTTTTTTTTAAGCTTTGCGAAAAATAATTTATTCTCCTTATGCTTATCTTTGGCCATTACCTGTAAATTCTGAAGTAATTCTTGCATATTGTAAAAATAATGATTTATCGAATACTTTTTTTTGGTTGACTTGTGATTAACAAAAAAATAATTTCTTTGAATTTTACTGGAACGCAAACTACGCATCAAAAATAATACCAATGGAAAACGCAATAATATGAAAGATCTTTTCGGGCAAGCTTTATTAGACTTTTACAACGGCCAACACACCGAAAACCTAATTACTTCCACCAATATTTCGGACGAAGATGAACTGCCTCTACCCTATTTGTTCAGAGACATTAAAGCAATGCCAGCATTAGAAAAAACCGCCTTAAAATTATGTAAAGGAAGCATTTTAGACGTTGGCTGTGGGGCCGGAAGCCATAGTTTGTATCTTCAAAATACAGGATTTTTTGTTAAAGCGATTGATGTTTCGAAAGGTGCTGTTGAAGTTGCAAAAATGCGCGGTATCACCCATGTTAAATGTCTTGATGTTTTAAAAGAAATTGAAACATTCGACACCATTCTACTTTTGATGAATGGTACAGGCATATTTCAGGAGCTTAACAAGGTTGCGCATTATTTAAGTCACTTGAAATCATTGCTAAAACCTGGTGGACAAATTTTAATTGATTCGTCCGATATTAAATATATGTATGAAGACGACGATGGCGGCTATTGGATGGATTTAAATGCCGGCTATTACGGTGAACTCGATTATTATCTCAGTTATAAAGGTGAAGATGAAGCCCCAATGAAATGGTTATATCTCGATTTTGAAACCCTAAAAACAGCTTGTGAAACGGTTGGCTTAGAATGTGAAAAAATTGAAGACGGTGCGCATTTTGACTATTTGGCGCGTCTCATTCCTGCGAAAGCAGGAATCTCATCTTAGGAAAACAGTATCATATAAAAACTTAACTTGGATAAGGGGTTGGTGAGTTGAACGACTTGGTCAGTTGAACAACGGGATTCCTCCCGATGGCTATCGGGATCGCAGGAATAAAGGAATACTAGAAATCAAACTGATAAGTAGCACCTCCCAAAACCTGAATACCTTGCACTGGAAAATTGCTCCAATTCTGATAATCATTATTAAATATATTATTCACCTTTCCAAAAACTGAAAGTTGCTGATTAATTCTATAACCAACATGTAAATTTGCATCTAAAAAGCTGTCTAATGTTACTGTCACGGGTTCCATTGGTAAAAGTGTACCATCTACCCTAAATTCATCTTTACGCTCTCCTGTAAAAAACAAGCTAGCACCTGCAAACCAATTTTCGTCAATTTGGGCATTCAAAATAGCCGAAGCTTTTAAATCAGGAAGGTTCCAAGCTTCTGCTTGTGTTGTGAGTTTGTAACTAAAATATTCCCCTTGCATAATCAAATTGATATTTCTGTTGATGTCAAACGACAATTGACCTAAAACCGAAAAGGTTCGTACATCGTCGTAAATTATCCCAAATGAATTTCCATTTTGATAATCTTGTGTTGCTCCCGTAACTACACTATTTGCCTTAAATAACGGTTTTACCTTTTCGTCCAAATAACTTCCGTTTACATTATAACTAACGGCGTTACTCAATTTTCCTTTCATTCCAATACTGGCATTGTAAGTTTGATCGGTTGGCGCGATATTTAATGTTGGAGATACAAACGGATTGGCATCAGAAAAATCTGAATACGTATTTTGAACCAAATCACCGGTAATGCTGGCATAAGCAATCACAACATCACTTACCAGACGATAGGATGCCATTATATTTGGATAGATATAAAATTTATTTTTACCGCCTTCAGTATCATTTAAATAAACCAGATTAGCACCTAAATCAACAGTTAAATCATCTTGTTCAAGTTGATAGGCCGATTTAAGCCCTACGTTTACATTTCCATATTTTAGCTCTTGACTACCGAAAAAATCATTGTCAAAACCACCTTTTAAAAAATAGATTTTCAGTTCCGATGCAATACTTTCGCCACTAATAGGAATATCGAAACCACTTTTTGCTACAAATCTATTTTCTGCGGAACCACGATCGTCGCTAAATCTTCTGAATAATACTGAAGCACTATTTACAACAGCATCGCTAAAATTAAGTGTTCCGTTCACACTTAAATTGTTAAAAGTATGGGCTGGATCGATACCGCCCGAATTGGCTTCATTAAAAAAAGGCTGCGGCAATCCATACCAGTTGAAAGTATTTCGTTCATATGCCGTTTCAACTTTCCAATCGTAGTCTCGCAAAGCCTTAGAGAAATAAGCTGATAAACCTGTTTTTGAAAATGAATCATCCAGCAACACGTCATCAATTCCACCTTGTGATGAATGATGAGAAAACGAACCGCCAACATTTTCTCCTCTAATTAGTTCGTGATTAATGTATAATTCTCCTAATATACTCGTATAACTTCCCACGCCTAAAGAGGCATAATTATCATAAAGCTTTTGTTGTTTTTGTTTGTCAACTTCGGCTGCTTTTCCCTTTGCAGGTGTAAAGGTTGAAGCCACAGGAATTGAAAATATATTATACTTAACTACTTGCTTTTTAAGATTGTCGTCTTCATTTAAAATAGGTATTTCTTTTATTTTAAAGGCATCGGATATGGTTGGTGTATAAGGCTTTACAACATTTACAGATTGCGCATCGATGGTGTCGGTTTTTCGATCTTGAGCGAAAGAAAATGCAGTAAACATCAAAATAAAAAGAAAGGTATAAAAGGTTTGCTTTTGCATATAATGGTACTTGATTTTTGTATGTTAGTTTTTAGTAGTTTCTACTGAAGCATTTGTTTTGGCAGCAGTTTCTTTGATAGATTGTAAAGTGGTTTGCGCCTCTAAAACAACGTCGCTAAACTCGGTGAAATTTTTAATCACACTTTCCAAAATATAAGTCGCTTGAAAGGTGTCATTTAGTGCGTTATAATTTTTCGCCATCAGCACCAAACCTTTGGCGCTGTATAGTTTATAGCTTGAATAATCTTTTGCGAGTTTTTGAATTACCATATTTGAGGCTTCGTAGTTGCCTTCTGCATTTTTAAAGTATGCGCTATAATACAAAGCCTCTGCGGCTAGCGTACCCGAGGCCGTTTTTTCTAAATTTGCATAGGCCGATTTTGCTTTTTGCATATCATCGAGGGCAACGGCCGAACGTGCAATTATGATTTGCGCATCGTTTTTAATTTTAGTATCTCCTCCAACTTTTGCTAATACTTTTTCGGCATAAGAAACTGCATTATTATAATTTTTTAGTTGGTAATACGCATTCATTAAATTGGACTGTGCAAACACAATATTCTGCGGATAGCTTGCCGAAGTTTCTAAGAGCTCTAAAACAGATAAGGCATCTTTCCACTGAGATTTATTTAAATAAATTTCCGAAAGTTTCACCATAGATTGCTCAGAATACTCATTGTTATTTTGCTCTAAAACATAGGCGTAATGCGGTTTTGCGTTGACGAATAAATCTTTACCGTAATACAATTGAGCCAAATTAAAATGCGCTTTTAAGGCATTTAATCCGTTGGGAAAACTATTTATATAATTGTTGAATTGTTTGATGGCATTATCTACGTTGGCATCTAGATACTGCTTTTCGGCAGCTAAGTAAGTTGTATTATCCAACTCAGCATCAGAAACTTCAATATATTTTAACGTTTTTACCCATTGCGCGTAAGCATTCACTTCTCCTAAGTCTATATAAATTAATCGCGCTGTAGCTACTGCTTGGTTGGCTTCTTCAGAATTGGGATAATCTGCTGCTACTTTCTTAAATTTTGTAAGTGCCTTGCTGGTATCGTTTTGGTTATAATACACCAATCCCTGACGTAATATAGATTTTGAAATAAATACACTGTTTTTATATTCATAATTTAACTGATCGTACAAATCAATGGCTAAATTAGTTTCATTGATTTTCACATAAGTATTCGCCAACTCATACATTGCATCGTCACGCAATCCTGAAGATTTATAAGTGCTGATAAAGCTTTTCAGGCCATCAATTTTCTGAGGTATTTTGCCTATATAACCATTGCTCATTGCAATTTGAAAAGCTGCGTAGTCTGATTCTATATTATTAATTTTAGCTGCCTTATCGTAGGCTTTGATTGCTTCGGAATAATTAGAAGTCACAAAATATCCATCACCCAATCTTAAATAGGCATCGTTCAGTTTTAAAGATTCCTTATTTTGATTTTTAATGTATTTACTGAAATATCTTGTGGCTTGCTCGTAATTTTTCAACTTAAAATAAACGTAGGCCAAACTGTAATCTAGTTGTTCAATTTCAGGGGTTTTACTTGCTTCAGATGATTGCTGAAATTGTTTTAAGCTAATGAGAGATTCATTATAATTATTGAGCTGGTACTCGGTTTCGGCTTTCCAAAATAAGGCACGGGCATTCACTTGCTGGTCCACGGTTTCAACTATCGATTTCTTGAACATAACTAAAGCTTGCGAATAATTGTTTTCATTGTAAAGCTCAATTCCTCTGTAAAAAGCTACTTTTTGTAACGCTGCCTTATTTACGAAACTCTTTTTATTCTCCAATAATTCTAAAGCCTCTTTGTAATTTTTTGAGGTGATATACGAATCAATCAGCAAACTTTCAACTTCATCGCGATAGGACGTTTTTGGATAGGCGTTTAAATAACCTGTTAATACCTGTGGAACAGATTGGTATGGATTACCAATTTCGTAACTAATTTTGGCATAGTTAAGCCAAGCATCTTCTTTTATGGTTGCATCAAAAGGCATTTCTGAAGCATTTCTGAAGGCGTTCAAAGCTTCGGTCTTTTTAGCTAAATTGATATAACTTTCACCTAAGTGATAGTAAGCATTTTGAGCCACAGCATTATTTCCACCCACGATTTTATTCAATTCTGAAGCGGCGCTTTCAAAGTCATTTTGCTTGTAATAGGTATAGCCCAGCTGATAATAATCGGTATTGTTCCATTTTCCCTTTTTACCTCTATAGGCTTTAAGGTATGGCAAGGCTTCGTTGTATTGTTCTAAATTAAAATAGCTTTCACCAATTATTTTTGAAAGTTCAGAAACTTCCTCTGGCTTACTTTTTGGCAATTGTTGTTTTGCAAGTTGTATGGCTTCTTCAAACTTTCCGAGTTTAAAATTGAGGTCGGCTTGATAATAGGAAAGCTTTTCTTTGTATTTTTCATTGTCACTAACTTGTTCAAAATAGGTATTTGCAGTGTTATAATCGTCACCTTCGTAGGCCATAAAACCAATATAATATTTGGCCTGCGAGCCGTAGGTTTTTGAGGTTGTAACGCGTTGAAGGTATTTTTGTGCATCCTTCTTATTGCCAGTTGTAAAGTTGGCATAGCCGTAATTGAAATTAAATGCTTCTTTATCATTAAAATTTAAACCAGCTTCATCAACCTTATCGTACCATTTTCTTGCGTAAGCATATTTGCCTGTTTTAAAATAATAATCGCCAATATCTAAAAAAGCTGTATTTCGTTTGGTTGAAGTTGGATAAGTTTCCACAAAATCTAAAACCAGTTGCTCGGCATTTTGCTGATTTAAGCGCACTGCACTATTGGCAATGTAATAGGCACAATCCGATTTAATAACCTGAGAAGTTGCTTTGTCTTGTGCTGTTTTAAACAGCAACTGCGCCGATTGGTATTGTTCCTCATTATATAAATGAACCGCCCTTTGGTAATCAGACCAATCATTTGTGAAGACAGCGGATTGTTGGGCAAAAATCACATTTACAGAAAGAATTAAAATAAAACAAAACGAGATTTTATATTTATACATATACAATGGTTTCTTATTTAGTACTATCAATTGGTTGTAGGTTCAAAAATAGTCGAATCTTAAACACTATAACGTGGGTTTTGTGCTATAATTATAAACTATTTTACTAAAAATTTTACAAAGTCATTTTAATGGAAATCTTAAAACATGATCCAGAATTTGAATATTGTTTTAGAAATAATACTTTTGCCGTTGAAAAAATAAATCCTTGCAAATTTGACCAATATTGTTTGATCAATAAATGAAAGTTTATTTACAATTATAAAAATTTCGAAACACGCCCGAACTTGTTTAAGAAACATCAAAGTACGAACCAAAGTTCAAACCTAAACCAACTTAAAAAATAATCACATGAAATCCTTCCTATTCACTTTTTTACGATTCGTTGCGTATGCTTTAATAATGCTCGGCTGCTCCATACTAATAGAATTAGATTTTAAAAATGGCAGCGCCAATGAAAACGATGTTATAGAAGTTTCACAACATATAATTTTATTTGTTATTATAATCATTGGATTTTTATCAGTTTTGACAAATAAATCGCATCAAGTTTTCATGGCAATTCTAAGTCTATTCATCACAGCCCATTTGATAAGAGAACATGATGCCTGGTTTGATTCTCATTTTCCTTCAATAGGCTGGTTCCCGTTTGTGGTGGTATTGATAATTATTTCAGGCGCCATTTTAATAAAGAAATTTAAATCTTTTATCGAACAAACCAATTCAGTTAGAAACACACTTGGCTTCGGTATTTTATTGATTGCCTTAGCCAATTTACATGTGTTTACACGCTATTATGGCAAACCGTCAAGTTGGAGGGCTGTAATGGGTGATAATTATTTATATCAGGTGGAACGTATTTCAGAAGAAACGGTAGAATTAGTGGCTTATACCATGATGTTTATTGCTATAGTTGAACTGTTTTTTCAAGTGAAAAAAGGCTTAAATAAAACTGAATAAGTCGGTCGTTTCATTTTAAAACAAGAATTAGTTTTAGCGGCTTTTCAGAAATAAGAGAAAAACACAGTACCTTAAGAAGCGCAATTTTAGAAGGGCGCGCTCGTTTCATAAATTCAGTATAACTATTACTGAATTTTGAAAACTTTTTTAATTGACACAATAATAATACTTTTACAATTCTCAATTCACATCAATCTCAATGGCCGATACTATATTACAACTTAAAGATGCAACCATTTACCAAGGCGACAGCATGGTACTTCAAAATATTAATTTTGAAATGCAAAAAGGTGATTTTGTTTATCTTATAGGAAAAACTGGCAGTGGCAAAAGTAGCTTTATGAAAACCCTTTACGGCGATTTAATGCTTACGGAAGGCGATGGTTTTATTGTTGATCATAATTTACGTGAACTAAAAGAAAAGGACATTCCATTTTTAAGACGAAAATTAGGCGTTGTTTTTCAGGACTTTAAGCTATTACCCGATCGAACGGTGAACAATAACTTGGAATTTGTGCTCAAAGCTACAGGTTGGAAAGATAAATCTGAAATTGCCCAACGCATTGAACACGTTCTCTCAAAAGTTGACATGAAAACAAAAGGCTTTAAATTTCCCCATGAACTTTCGGGAGGTGAACAACAACGAATTGCCATAGCAAGAGCTTTATTGAACGATCCAGAGTTAATACTTGCCGATGAACCCACGGGAAACCTTGATCCACAAACCAGTATAGAGGTTATGGAAGTTTTGCAAGACATCAACAAAAATGGCAATACTATTTTAATGGCGACTCACGATTATGCCTTATTGCTAAAATACCCTAGCAAAACCATGAAATGCGACAATAATAAGGTATTTGAGGTGGTGCAGCGAACTAGTAAATAAACTTTATGTTATCGGTACTGATTCCTACATATAATTACAACATCACGGAACTGATTAAACAACTTTTATCTCAATTAAACCAAGTTCGTTTTAAATACGAAATCATTGTATTAGATGATGCTTCAACTGATAATAATATTATTGTAGCAAATAATGCATTGTGCAAAAACCCACCATGCATTTATCATTCTAATCCAGAAAACTTAGGTAGGACAGCAACACGACAAACGCTAGCAAATATGGCAAAATTTAATTATTTGTTGTTTTTGGACGCTGATGTATTACCTAAAAATGACAACTTTATCGACCAATTTAACATCAGCGAGCAAACGGCTGATGTAGTTTTTGGAGGAATTACCTACAGCCAAAAACCTCCAGACTGTAATAAAATACTAAGATGGAAATATGGCAAGGCTCGAGAAGCAAAAACTATTAAGGAGAGAGAACAAATGCCTTACCTTTCTATCATATCACAATGTATTTTGATTAAAAAGCAGTTGTTCCAACAAGCAAATAATTTTTATAAAAACGTTTATGGTGTTGATGTGCTTTTTGCACAAAATTTAGAAAAATTGAAGGCTAAAGTTATTCATATTGATAACCCAATCATTCATCTTGGATTAGAAGAAAACAAAGCATTTATATCAAAAACCATAAAAGGACTGCACAGTCTTTATAAGTTTGAAACATCAGGTAAAATACCCGATAATTATCGACCAATTCAAAAAGCATACAAATGGCTTCATCGCTATAAATTAAATTCATTTTATATCAGTTTAATAAAATTAATTGAAGGTGCCGTTTTAAAAAATTTGAATAGCAACAATCCCTCATTATTATTGTTTGACTTTTACAGATTATATATTTACGCAAAGCTTCATCAATAAATTAGAATTGCTATGCCAAAATTTACAGTTGTCATACCGCTCTACAATAAGGAAAGGGAAATTTACAAAACTTTAGAAAGTGTATTAAAACAAACTTTTATTGATTATGAAGTTATAATTATTGATGATGGTTCAACCGATAAAAGTTTAGTAGTTGCACAGCAATTTACTGACAATCGAATAAAAATAATTAAAAACCCAAACGAAGGGGTTGCCAGAACTCGTAATATTGGAATAGCATTATCAAATGCACCTTTTATAGCCTTTTTAGATGCAGACGATTTATGGCTTCCTAACCATTTAGAAATAATTAATCGCCTAATTATTGATTTTCCAAAACATCACTGGTTTGCCGCATCATATTTGAAACAATTTTCAGAGAGTCATTTAGTAAAAATGTTTTCACCATTATTTAATACCAATTTTAATCGTGGACCTGTGGTAGATTTTTTCGCAAACAGCACAGTAGATTGTTTGGCATGGACATCGGCAGTAGTGATGGAAAAGGCTTTCATTGAAAACATTGGGCACTTCGATTCAAAAATCACCCATGGTGCTGGCGAAGACAGCGATTTATGGATTAGGGCAGCGCTTAGATCACCTTTGGTTTTTACTAAAGAAATCACAGCTATTCATAAAATGGATGCAGAAAATAGAATATCTAATACCAAAATACAACTAAGAAATTTTATCAATCTTGATTCATACAACGAAGAAGCCAAAGCAAATTTAAGTTTAAAAAAATATTTAGATGTCTTTAGATTTTCAATTGCAATTCAATATAAGATAGCAGGTGATTTAAAAACTTTTAAATGGTATCATCAAAAAATTGATTTGAAGAACCTTAATAAAAAACAGATTTTAATTTTGAAATTACCTGTAAAAATGCTGATTCAACTTTTAAATTTTAAAAAAATGCTTCAAAATAAAGGTATTTACTTAACCGCCTTTAAATAATTTAAAGGATTCAAAATTTCGGATATAATCGGACTCGTCATAAACGGCAGAAACCAAGGCCAAGCATACCGAACCTGATGAAAAATTTTCAAGCTCACGCCAAATACCGCTAGGAATTACTAGTCCCTTATTTGGCTTATTAAGATGTATGATTTTTTTGTTTTTTCCATCGTGAAGCACGACATCAAAGCTACCACTAACGGCAACAAGGCATTGTTCTAATGCGATGTGAGCATGACCGCCTCGAGAAGCGTCACTTGGCACATCGTACAAATAATAAACACGACGTACTTCAAAAGGTAAGGTGTTATTTTCTACTACTGATAAATTTCCGCGACCCTCTGGATCCGAAATTTTAGGAATATTTATTAATTCAACTTTGTCAATTGAATTTAAATTTGCGTTAGTAATTCCTGCCATTGTTTTGCGATAATTTCTTGATTAAACTGAACAACACTAGCCTGTGCGTTATTCTTGCAACTATTATATAATGCTGAGTCAAATATAAAACGATTAAATGCGTTTGTGAGCGCCTCAGCATTGTGATTTTCTACTAAAAGCCCGTTGTGTTCATGCTTTATTATTTCATTTGGGCCACTTTTGCAATCAACCGAAATAACTGGTGTTCCACACGACAGAGCTTCAATGAGAACTCTCGGAAAACCTTCGTAATTACTTGTGAGTACCAAAAAATGAGCGCTTTTTAAAATTGGTGTAACATCAACTTCAAAATTGAATAATTTAACACAGGCCTCCAAATTAAAGAACTCAATTTTTGATTTCAACCATGCTTCATCAGGTCCGTTACCATAGATTTTTAAAACAATATTATGCTCAAAAAGTTTTGATTCGCGATAGGCATCTAAAAGTAGTTCGAAATTTTTTGCATGATTATCAATTCTTCCTAAAAAAATTATATATTTTTCCGTAATATGTTCTTTTTCAATAATATTAGATGTAACAGGATTATAAATATGTACCGCCTTCTTTTTACCATATTTTAAATTTATGTCTTCTGCGATACTCTTAGAAACAGCAACAATTTTATAACTTCGGTCTATCATTTTTTTAACCAACCAATTACATTTCGGAAAATAATTTAACAGAAAAGCACTCCTTACCACATAAATTATTGTAACACTCGAATAAACGTAATAAAGATAAAACCACTCTTTTATGCACTGACTTCTAGTTCTATTGTCTATTACAACATCGATATTGTGAACTTTTAGATATTTTTTTAAGTTTTTTAAATAACTGAAACGTTTTAATAATCCGTCATTATCACTCTTGTACTCTCCTAAATTAACTAGAGTACCTGCATACTCATATGCTATTGCATCGGTAATTGTTACAACATGAACATCCATACCATTATCATCTAACATTTTAGTTAACATTGCGGTTGATTTTTCTGCACCGCCTTTTGCAAGCGAAATACATATTACAGCAACTTTGAGTTTAGATGACTTCTTTTTTGAACTATTTTTGTGCATCAATGCAAAATTGAAATTAAAGCTACAAGCCAGAAAAACGGCCTATTAATTACGTGCAAGTTATGTATATAAAATGAATAAAAAACCATTGGTAACAGTTATATGTATTTGTTACAACCATGAAAGTTATGTGACACAAGCGCTTAACTCTATAATTGAACAAACCTTTAAACCTATTGAAATTATAATAGTAGATGATTGTAGTGGTGATAATTCCGCTTTGGTAATTAAAAACTGGTTAAAACAATTTCCACAAGTAAAATTTTTGCTAAATACAATAAATCTAGGAGTTACAAAATCTTTTAATAAAGCAAAAGCCTTATCTAAAGGCGATTATATCATCGATTTAGCTGCAGACGATATACTTATGGAAAACGCTGTTGAAACTTTAATTTCAGTTTTTAACCAACACGAAAACATTGCCATCGCTTATGGTAATGCAGCACTCATTGATGGGCATAATAATTTTATTGAAAATTATTACACGTCAGACCACGAAGGCAAATCTGGCGATTTATATAAAAGTATTATCAGCCAGACCTTAAAAATTAATTCGGTTGCATCTATGATAAAAACAAAGGTGATTGATAGTTTAGGTGGCTACGACGAATCTTTATTGTACGAAGATTTAGATATATGGATTAGAGCTTCTCGAAATTATCCTTTTAATTATGTGGATGAAATCATTGTAAAAAAAAGGATAATAGCTTCATCTTTAAGTAACCAATTTAACAAACCTTTAAACAAGTTTTCGAAACGTCTAAACAGATCGGTCTACATTATTTTAAGAAAAGCCTACCACCTTAACAGAGATAAATCGGAAAATAAAGCCCTAATAAAGAGGGTTCGAAACGAAATGAAAAAATCTTTAAAAAATTACAATTTGCTCTTAGCACTGAAATATCTTTTATTAGAAATCTCTTTAAAGTTGAACTTAAATTTAAAATAATATAGCAAATCCTTTATTGGCTGTTCATAATAAAATTAATGCCTTTGGTTATTTCTGTAAAAGTAAAATACTGCAATCACTACAATAAAAAAATAAAGAACACATCTAAAAAAATGCGCCATCACCACACCTTCCGTACTGAATTGTTTTATTAAGATCATAGATAAAATGTAAAAACTTGCTAAGGACACAATTTCAGTAATCACAAAGCTTTTTACCATCCTTTTGGCAAGAAATTGATGTGCAATGACTAAGGCAGCCAAACGCGCAAAGTCTCCTAAAAGTTGCCATTTAAATAAGGGTGACATTCCCGTAAATTCAGGGTAAATAATTTGAATGATGTAATCTCTAAACGAATATATTAAAAGCATTCCAACTCCAAATATTGGTAAGATGGTTTTATAGATATGAAACACTTCTTTAGTGAAATCAACCTGATTGTTAATAGCAGCAAAACGCGGTAATACATACAAAGTGAATAATCCCGTAGAAAACACCATATAATTTTTAGATATAAAATTGATGGCAGTCCAATAGCCGGCTTCATCTACGCTAATTTTATCTTTGATTACCGTTCTGATATCTAATTCAACATAGTTGAGCAAAATGGTTGACACAAACGACATGAGCGTAAAGGCAAGTAATTGATTTTTAAAAGATAAATCGAATTTAAGTTCCTTAAAATGAGCATATTCTTTTAAAACACCACCAAAAATCAACAATAATACGATCAATTGAATAATCGGACCCAAAGCTATAGCAACCAAAACACCAGTTATGTTATAATTGAACAATCCGAAGAGCAACACCAAGGTTGCTAAAATATAACTGATTAACTCAATTTTGGCGTACTTTTTATAATCTGAAAGTCCGTTAATTACAGCATAAAAAATGCGTTGAATCGCTATAAAAGGCACCGTTAAGGCAATGATTTTGAATAAAAAACTTAGTCCTATATCGTCTAAAAGCGTTAAAGCAAAATAATCTGCACCAACAAACAAAACAATGGCTGAAACTACAGACCCAAATAATGCAAAAACAGCACTGGTAGAAAATAATTTCTGAAGCGTTGGTTGATCTGTTTTGTATTGTGACACATACTTAACAACACCGCTAAACACGCCTAAGGTGGTAAAACTCGTGAGCATGGCCAACACGTTGCGTAACTGACCAACCTTGGCAATACCAGCTTCTTTAACTATAAGTGCCAGAAAGTGCTGAACGATTAATGAAATAACCAGTCTTACAACAATTACAGCTGAATTTAAAGACGTAATCTTTAAAACCGTATTGTTTTTTATAAAGGATGGTAATTTCACTGATCAAATATTATAGCTCCTGTTCCTCATCTGATAACACGCCAAAAATAGCACTGCTAAAAATAAGAAGTATGATACCATATTGTAGCAGATAAGCAACAAAATGTCCCATAACGGCGCCTTTTAGTCCGAAATTATCAATAAGCATCACGGATGAAAAATATAAAATAACAAAGAGAAATACCTGAATAATTATAAAATGCCAAAACATTTTCTTAGCCAAAAAATGATAAGCAATCACGGTAGAAAGCACCTTAACCAAATCACCTAAAATTTGCCATAAGAATAAATCTTCAACAGGTTGAAACTCGCTGGTAAAAACCAATTGCACTATTAACGGTCTAAAAAGATAAATAACAGCAAGGCCCATCATCACATAAGGTAGAAAACTTAAATAAAAGTTTTTGACCTCAGCTTTAAAAGCTTCCTTGCCATCAATATTTCTGAATTTAGGGATGATGTATAAAGCCATAATAGAATTGACGAACATCAAGTAATAATCCGAAATTCTATTCATCGCTTCCCAATATCCAGCCTCTTTAAAACCTACATTTGCTATAATATAATTTCTAATAACAATATAGGTTAATGGCAAAGCAATGGCCGTTACTAAAGCCATAATTGCGTAGGGTCCGAACTTTTTTAAGATGCTAAGATCGATGTTTTTTATTTTAATCTCGGAAGCCAAACTGCGCTGGTTCGAAAATCCTACTACGGTAATTAAAAAGGTTAGCGATGGTGTAATTACTACCGCAACTAAAGCACCATCAATGTTTTCGCGCCAGATTAACAATAAGGTAATTAACAGACCAACTACTTGTCCTAAAATATTGATAACCATCATCATTTTATACTTAGCAAAGCCATTCATGATGGCATAGCTAAACATATTTAAGGCGTAAAATGGCAAGGCTAAGCCTAAAATTTTGATGATATAAGCGTAATTATAGCGACGTGGAAAAATCCAACTATTAATGAGATCGGCTTGATAAAAACAGAAAAAAGCAAGTAGCATGGTTGTGAAAAAGCCCATGTAATAGGCTGTTGAAACTGTTTTACTTAATTCATATACATTATCTTTCACTTTACTAATGGAACTCACCAATCCGTTGTAAATCCCTAGAATAGAGAAGGTTTGAATCGCTTTAAGTAGATTTCTAACATTGCCAATTAAGGCAAAACCTTCCGGACCAATAAAAACAGCAATGGCTTTGGAAATAGCAATCCCAGAGATAATTTTTAAAAAAACAACAATGGTATTAAGTTTTGCTGCTTTAATTAAAACATGATTGTCGATGTAGGTTAACAGGTTTTTCAATTAATACGCATTTAAAGCCTTAATAACGTCGCTAACTTGTTCGTATTCCATTATTGGGGAAATTGGAATACTCACAACAGAGGCGTGAATGGCTTCTGTTATCGGCAAATTTAAGTTTTTATATTTTGAAAATGCTATTTGCTTATGAATAGGTGTTGGATAATGAATCACATATTCTATTTTATTGGCCTCAAGGTAAGCTGAAAAATCGGGTCTATTTGCAACGCGAATTGCAAATACATAAAATACATGAGCATTTTTATGTGCAATTTTTGGAAGTTTTATATTGTCGTTTTTCACCTCATTTAAATACCTTGCAGCAATGGATTGTCTGGCTGAATTTGCAACATCCAAAAACGGTAATTTCACATTTAAAAAAGCAGCCTGAATTTCATCTAACCTACTGTTTACGCCATATATTTCGTGTCTGTATTTTTCACTACTGCCATAATTGCGCATTTTTCGCACACATTCATATAAGGCTAAATCATTGGTTGTAATAGCACCTGCATCACCCAAAGCACCTAAATTTTTTGTGGGATAAAAACTAAAAGCTGCTGCATTTCCAAAACTTCCTGCCCTTTTTCCATTGCTTGGACAAACCGCACCATGTGCCTGCGCTGCATCTTCAATCAGTAATAAATTATGTTTCGAGGCCAATGCTTCTAAAGATGGCATATCGGCCAGTTGGCCATAAACATGAACCACAACTATTGCTTTAACATTTGAGTTGATCTGGGGCTCTAAAGTTTCAGCAGTCACATTATAACTTAAAGCATCTGGCTCAACAAAAACTGGTTCTAAGCCAACATTCACAACGGCTTGCGCTGTGGCTATAAAAGTTACTCCTGGAACAAGCACTTCATCACCAACCTGTAACCTTCCAAGATGAATATAGGCTTTTAAAATAAGTGAAAGTGCATCTAAACCATTGGCGGTTCCTAAACAGAAAGTAGTACCGCAAAATTTAGCAAAATTTGATTCAAATTCAGCAACTTCAGTGCCTAAAATGTATTGCGAATTGTTAATCACAGTTTCCAACTTCTGTTGAAATTGTGCTTTGTATGGAGCGTTTATTTTTTGAAGGTCTAGAAATTTGATCATGATATTTTTAAACTTAAAAAATCTTGCAAATACAAGTCGCAGCCCAATTCTTCTTTTTGCTTTAACAACCCTTGATTATAACCTAATTCATTTTGTTCGGTGACAGTTCCCATTGAAAAGAAGCTTCTCTCCTTTTCCTGATATTTATAAATGAGATGCAAAAATAAAAATTCTATCGCTCTTGTCTTTTCGCCATTAAGGGAGGTCGCTCCATATTGGGATTTTACCACTTTTCCGGTGTCAAATAAGGTAATTCCTGCCAATAATTCTTCATCCAAATACAAATTATACTGCTTGATATTTCTAGGATATTTCGATTTAAGATAGGTGATTTCTTCAAGTGAATGTACTGGTATGGCATTGTGCTTTTCCAGTAACCTTGGTGTCAAGATAGCATCCCAGAAATCAGAAAAATCATTAGTTTCTTTTATTTCAAAACCAGTAGATAAATTTTTTTGATAATGCTTTAATTTTGTTTTATGAATGGCTAAAGGCTTATTGTAGTCTATGGCCAAAACCATGTCAGTTCTTACAGTATTAGCTTTGTTTTTTATGAGTTGATGCTTGAACTTTAAGAGTTGATTATCGCCATAAAATGCCGGCATACTTTTCATTACAAAATCAGAATAGCCGCCAGTTTTTAAATATGAAAATACAGTGATTAAAACCGAATGCATATCATTTAAATTGAACGTGTCTTTAAATACTATGCCTCCATAAGTCAAACCTTGATGTGAATAAAGCGAGGTTGAATTTTTATTGGCAGGACAAATTGCAATAAGCTCATCATCTTGAAAAATCATAAACGACGCATCTACAAATCTATCGCTATGGTATTCCATAAAATCTCTTTCGAATAAAAAAGTCGCATTTTCAGAATTCTGAACAAATTGATTCCAAAGTGCAAAATTTTGAGATTTATAATCTTGGATATGATACTTTGTCATGTTTCAAAAATAGTACTTTATTGGCTGAGCTGTGTGTTTAATATTTCTGAAAATAATTTTGCTCCTTTATCATTTAAATGATCTGCATCAAAAAAATGTTCAGCTTTAAACCGATCATCATTCATAAAGTTTAAATACGTGCAATTTTTAAAAACCCTATCCATATTTTCACCGGTTTCTATTGTTGTTTTTAATTGATATTCATTTAAATTTTCGGTGTATGAATTATAACACGGAAAGGTAACCAATATTACTTCAATTGAGTTTTGTTGACATAATTCTATAATATCATTCAAACTTTTAAGATTTTGGCTTAAAAAGAAATTAGTTTCGGCGGTATGTTTTTTTGCCACCTTTGGTCCAGTTGATATTAAATCTTTCGATAAAACCGAACTGGCGTCATTTCCCCAACCGTAAACATTGCAATTTAAAGCATCAATATTTTTTACATAAAAATTATTTAATCTCTTAATGTTTTCTTTTAAACTCACACTTAAAACTTCGGAATAATGTGTGATTTTATAATTTAAATCAACATCCGTATATAAACGGTAATCTTTATAACGCCAAGATTCATCTGTCTCTGATAAAACCTCAAAAAGAGTATCGTAGGACAAACGTAAAACTATCTTTTTTAATTGTTTCATTTCTGGCAAATAAGCACGTAAAGTCGCCAAATCTACTTCAAGAGATTGAGATACATGACTTAAATTGAAGGCTGAATCTTCTAAATATTTAGGATTAACGCCATAAAATGAATGTGAGTTTCCAAGAATCAAAACTTCAATATCCTGCGCGTTTTTTTGCATGAAATCGGCCTTGAACTGATAACTGTTTGGAATATTGCGCAATAGAAACTCCATACCAATAAAAACGATAACAATTGGCAATAAAAAAATAAAAAAATGTTTGAGATATCCTTTCATTTAAAATTGAAAATAGATGAATTCTTGCTGATTCCCGTAAAAATATAATAGACAAGCAATTAAAGCATAATAAAACGCCCATCGGTAAGGCCGTTTCCAACTTAAGGCAAATTTTTCTAATCCATAATTATGAAAACGGGCCAACCACTCTACCACAAACATAAATAGAATAAAACACAAAGCGATAACCGCTGCCATAGAATTTGAAAATTTCGGAATACTAAACAGTGACTTTGAGAAAATGGCCAATAAATATTCGATTGCCAAAGCAACACTTTCGGCCCGAAAAAAGATCCAAGCCATGGTGGTAATTAAAAACGTAACAATCATTAAAAACGATTCCTTTAGGCTTGGTAAAATTGAATGTTCGGCGACTGTATTGGTGAAGCTTCGCGTGCTTTTTATGTAGAGTAGCGGTATATAAAACAAAGCGTGAATCACGCCCCAAACCACGAAAGTCCAGTTAGCACCATGCCATAAAGCACTAATTAAAAACACGACAAATATATTTCTAACAACTTTTGATTTTGAAGATTTAGAGCCGCCTAACGGAATATAAACATAATCCCTAAACCAGGTTGAAAGTGAAATGTGCCAGCGGCGCCAAAACTCTGCAATATTTCTTGAAAAATAGGGAAAGTTAAAATTTCTCATCAAATCAAAACCGAAAAGTCTTGCAGTACCGATGGCAATATCGGAATATCCTGAAAAATCACCATAAATTTGAATTGCAAAAAAGAAAGCGCCCAATGCCAGCGTGCTTCCAGAATGTTCAGTTGGATTATTAAAACAAAACTCAACAAAAATCGCGCATTGATCGGCAATAACCATTTTTTTAAATAAACCCCAAAGTATTTGACGCAAGCCATCGGTAGCTTTTTGTCTGCTAAATCTTCTGTTGTTTTCGAATTGTGGCAATAGATGTTTGGCGCGCTCAATTGGTCCTGCAACTAACTGCGGGAAAAAGCTAACAAAACTGGCAAATGAAATTATGTTTTTAGTAGCTGAAATTTTTCTGTTATAAATATCAATGGTATAACTCAAGGTTTGAAAGGTGTAGAAACTGATACCAACTGGCAAAATAAGTTCGAGGCCTCTAAAGCTTAAATCACTACCAAACAGCGAAAATACTCCATTTAGATTGTCGATAAAGAAATTAAAATACTTAAAAAAGCCTAAAATGCCTAAATTTATTATTAAACTTAGAGCAAGAAGCCAACGACGTAAATTTTTATTTTCACTCTTAGATAATTGATTTCCAATTATAAAATCGGTTAATGTGCTAAATGCAATAAGTAGCAAAAAACGCCAATCCCACCAGCCATAAAACACATAGCTACTTAAAAGTAAAAATGTGTTTTGAATCCGTAAAGGGTAATTTCTTAGAGCCCAATAAATACCAAACACTATTGGCAGGAACACAGCGAAGTCTAAGGAGTTAAAAAGCATAGAAGATATTTATTCCATCACGCAAAATAAGCTAAAATAAACTTATCAGCATTTACAAAGTAAATATACATTTTCTACTTCTTCTTCTTCTTACTCAAATAATAAATATTGATGCCCAAAATAGCCACATTGGTAATCACAATTGGCCATGAGGTGCTGAGCATGAAACCATATACAACGAATAAAACTGCGCCAGCCGAATTGACCATACGCAGTTTTCTTATATCTTTCATAGTAAACGACACCAACAAAACGGCCGATGCTAAATAGCCAACCCATTCGGTAAGTGCAACGCCTAGAAATTCCATATTACATAGATTTATTGCGTTTTCTGTCTACTTCTTTTAAGTATATTTTACGCAAGCGAATGTGGTTAGGTGTTACCTCAACGTATTCATCCTTTTGAATGTATTCTAGAGCTTCTTCTAATGAAAATTTGATAGCAGGCACAATACGCGCCTTATCATCAGCTCCTGAGGAACGAACGTTGCTTAATTTTTTAGTTTTAGTAACGTTTACCGTCATATCATCGCCACGAGAATTTTCGCCTATAACCTGACCTTCGTAAATATCTTCTCCTGGATCTACGAAAAACTTACCGCGATCCTGTAACTTATCGATAGAATACGGAATAGCTTGACCATTTTCCATAGACACCAAACTACCATTTTGACGTTCTGGTATACCACCTTTTAAGGGTTGATACTCTTTAAAACGGTGTGATAGAATAGCTTCACCAGCAGTAGCGGTCAATAACTGATTTCTCAATCCGATAATACCTCTTGAAGGCACCATGAATTTTACAATCATACGCTCACCTTTGGTTTCCATGCTTAGCATTTCACCTTTTCTTATGGTCACCATTTCAATCGCCTTACCTGATACTTGTTCTGGCAAATCGATGGTCATTTCTTCTACTGGCTCACACTTAACACCATCAATTTCCCTGATGATAACTTGTGGCTGACCAATTTGAAGTTCGTAACCTTCACGACGCATGGTTTCAATTAAAACTGATAAATGTAATACGCCACGGCCAAACACCATAAATTTATCGGCACTATTGGTTTCTTCCATTCGTAAGGCCAAGTTTTTTTCTAATTCCTTGGTCAAACGATCTTTAAGGTGTCTTGAAGTCACAAATTTTCCGTCCTTTCCAAAAAATGGCGAGTCGTTAATAGTAAATAACATACTCATTGTGGGCTCATCAATGGCAATGGTTTTTAAACCCTCAGGATTTTCGAAATCGGCAATGGTATCACCTATGTCAAATCCTTCTAATCCTACCAACGCACAAATATCACCAGCTTCAACTTGATCTACTTTTCTTCGACCTAATCCTTCAAAAATATGTAATTCCTTTATTTTAGATTTGGTGATTTTACCATCGCGTTTCACCAAAGAAATATTCATACCGGTTTTCAAAACACCACGCTGCAATCTGCCAATGGCAATTCTTCCAGTAAACGATGAATAATCTAAAGAGGTGATTAACATCTGGGTATTACCTTCTTCAATTTTAGGTGAAGGAACATGCGCTACAACCATATCTAACAAAGGTTCTATATTGGTGGTTTCCTTTTTCCAATCGTCACTCATCCAATTGTTTTTAGCAGAGCCATAAACAGTTGGAAAATCGAGTTGCCATTCTTCTGCACCTAGTTCAAACATCAAATCAAAAACGGCCTCATGAACTTCTTCTGGTGTACAGTTTTCTTTATCAACTTTATTAATAACCACACAAGGTTTCAACCCCAAATCAATAGCTTTTTGTAATACAAATCGCGTTTGCGGCATTGGGCCTTCAAAAGCATCAACCAATAGCAACACACCATCGGCCATGTTAAGAACGCGTTCTACTTCACCTCCAAAATCGGCGTGACCAGGGGTGTCAATGATATTAATTTTAGTGTCTTTATAAACTACCGAAACGTTTTTTGAAGTAATGGTAATGCCACGTTCGCGTTCTAGATCGTTGTTGTCTAGAATTAAATCACCTGTGTTTTGATTGTCTCTGAACAATTGGCAGTGGTACATGATTTTATCAACCAGAGTTGTTTTACCGTGGTCAACGTGTGCAATAATTGCGATGTTTTTTATTTTGGTCATAATGCCCGATTTTAAGCGCGCAAAGGTACGCTATTATTTGTCATTTGGTTAATTATATGTTATAATTTAATGTTATGGTAATTTTGGCTTTCTTCTTGCGTTAATAAATTGATTAATAGTAAATACCAATTAACCAGCCATCCTTGGTAGTTTACAGGTTTCTGCAAACAATGCAGTGTTTAATTTTAAAAAATTACAGCCATGAATACAATTGTTAAGTATGCAAAATTTATTCCGTATTTATACTTTATTGCCATTACTGCGTTTTGGTTTACCGACGTCAATCGCAGCAACGGTATTTCGGCCTATCCTATTTTATTATTTGGAATTCCATTTTTATGGCAGGTCATTAGACCAAACGAAAGACTTAACCGAACTTTAGGAATTGTTTTTGTTTGTCTATCCTCATATATGATTCTGGCATATCTTTCAGACTTAATAGGATTAATAAACATTAACCAATCGGTTTTATCATTTTTATTTTATGGCGGCCTCATTGTAGTTACCAATTTTTTTATGGCCTTATGGATTATAAAAAACAGTCTGCATAGAAACATATAATCTGTATCTTTGTGCTTTAAATTTTTGAAGATATTATAATGAATTTCGAAGCACTCCCAAAGATCAAACACACCAATGCTAATAACTTTTTCCTTTTAGCAGGACCATGCGCTATTGAAGGTGAAGACATGGCCTTACGCATTGCAGAAAAAGTTGTGGCTATTACTGATGCATTAAAAATTCCTTATGTCTTTAAAGGAAGTTTTAAAAAAGCCAACCGCAGCCGTGTTGATAGTTTTACAGGAATTGGTGACGAAAAAGCTTTAAAGATTCTTCAAAAAGTGTCTCGAACTTTTGATATTCCTACCGTAACCGACATTCACGAAATTAGTGATGCAGCCATGGCGGCCGAATATGTGGATGTATTACAGATTCCGGCCTTTTTGGTGCGCCAAACCGATTTGGTAGTAGCCGCAGCCAAAACAGGCAAAGTGGTCAACCTTAAAAAAGGACAATTTATAAGTCCGGAAGCCATGAAACATGCTGTGGCTAAAGTACAGGATTCAGGAAATCAACATGCTTGGATAACCGACCGCGGCACTATGTTTGGCTATCAGGATATGATTGTTGATTTTAGAGGCATTCCCACCATGCGACAATACGCGCCGACGATTTTAGACGTCACCCATTCGTTACAACAACCCAATCAATCTGTTGGTGTTACTGGCGGCCGACCCGAAATGATTGAAACCATAGCCCGCGCTGGTGTGGTTAACAATGTGGACGGTTTATTTATAGAAACCCACTTCGACCCTAAAAATGCGAAAAGCGATGGCGCTAATATGCTGGATTTATCTCAGCTTGAAGAATTACTGTCTAGATTGGTGGCGATTAGGAAAACAATTCAAAACTTCTAATTTTTACTCTAGTTTTTTGAAATCATTTTAAACGGATTTGAATTAATTTCCAATTGCTGTTGCAGTACATAAATCACCACCTCATCATTAATATCTTCAACCCGAAAATATCGAAGTGAGCTTACAGCTTTTCGGTTGGTGGTTATAAAATGTTCGCGATACATTTCTAACTTGTCGCCATGCCAAAAGGCTAAATCCACATAATTCTTAGATTGATTTAAATAGCAAACTGGCAACTTTCCATTGTAGTAAAAAGGCAATCGCCATTTATACAGTAAATTAGCTTCGGGTAAGGTCGCTTCAATGATGGCCTGAAGGTTCAATAATATCGACCTAAAAGGTTCTGCTTGTTGTAATATGTAGGCTTCGGCTGGTTTCAAAATGTTAATACATATAAATATTAAACCTGAGACGAAGTTAAAAAATAATTGAATAGATTTTATGGCTATCATAACAGACCTTACAGGTTTTTGAAACCGGTGAGGTCTGAAGGAAATTTTTTGTAAATTGATACGTCTTCAAACAATTTACATTGATTTCGTTACAAAATTTTTACATTTTTACCTTTAGTTTGTTACAAATATTATATATATTTACCCTTATTCTGTTACATTATACCGAATAACTCAGCATAAATATGAACTTCAAAAGACATATATATCAGAAGCTAGAGGAATGGAAATCTAGCAAAAATCGAAAACCTCTTATTGTAAGAGGTGCACGCCAGGTTGGAAAGACCACTTTGGTTCAATATTTTTCCAAAACCTATTTGCATAGTATAACGCTCAACCTAGAACGTGTTTCAGATTTACGTTATTTTAAAGATTTTAAAGATGCCAAAACTATTACGGACGCTTTGCTTACTACGTACAACATTCCCTCCAATCAAAAAGCGCAAACGCTACTTTTTATAGATGAAATACAAGAGTCGCCAGAAACTATCGCTTTATTGCGGTACTTTTACGAAGATGTCCCTGAATTACACATCATAGCAGCCGGTTCATTACTGGAGCAGGTGATGCAAAAAGTAAAAAGTTTCCCCGTAGGCAGAGTCGAATTTATCTATATTCATCCACTAAATTTTATAGAATACATAGAAGCCAAAAAACATATAGCTGCATTGGCAGCCATTGACACAATTCCTGTAAAAAAGCATGCACATCCTATTTTAATAAAGTTGTTTCATGAATATGCAATTATTGGAGGAATGCCCGAAGTTGTAAAAATGTTCCTA
Organism: Paucihalobacter sp.; assembly: GCF_036825875.1. Lineage (NCBI taxonomy): Bacteria > Pseudomonadati > Bacteroidota > Flavobacteriia > Flavobacteriales > Flavobacteriaceae > Paucihalobacter > Paucihalobacter sp. The sequence continues at coordinate 40,324 of NZ_DAISXK010000025.1, forward strand.
ACAACTCAAAGTGTGTCCGATTTACCAAAAGTTTATGAAAGTATATGGGCTACCTATAAAAGTGACGTAGAAAAATATGCCCAAAATGCAACAGATGCTCGAATAATTAAACATATTATAAATGTTGCGCATTTGTATATAGACCAGCGTATTAAATTTCAGAATTTCGGAAATTCAAATTATAAATCTCGTGAAGTGGGTGAAGCCATGCGTAATCTTAATGATGCGCGAATCATTCAGCTTATTTATCCAGCTACCAATACAACACCGCCCATAATTCCCGATACAAAAAAATCCCCTCGACTTCAATTCTTAGATACGGGATTGGTAAATTATGAATTGAGTATCCAAGCAGAAATGATGGCATTAGATGATTTTAATACCGCTTACAAAGGAGCTATAATTCCTCACTTAATTACACAAGAATTAATGTCACTAAATACATTGCATTATAAACAAGCCAATTTTTGGGTAAGAGAAAAAGCTCAAGCTTCTTCAGAAGTAGATTTGATTGTGCAATTTAACGATAAAATTATTCCTATTGAAATTAAGTCTGGCAAGGAAGGTAAACTTAAATCATTACATCAATTTGTAGAAAATTCAACACATCCATATGCCATACGGATGTATGCAGGTACATTTAACATTGAAAAACAACAAACAGCAGTTCTCAAGAAACCATATTTACTCATGAATTTGCCCTATTACTTAGGAAATAAATTACCTGAATATATCGCTTATTTTATTGATAATTATAAATAAAGAATTGAACTAAGGAGAAAAATATTTTATTAGAAATCAGAACATGTATTGCACTAAAACTTTATTTTGCATTAATCACATATTACTTCCCATCCACAAAATCCTGCAAATAAGCAAAACGCGGTGTTAGCTTTCTGTTTTCGGTGACTTTTGCACGCTCTAAAACACCATCTTTATCATTGTTGAAAAAAGCTGGCAATACGCGCTCTAAAAATACATCGCCAAAACCTTCGCTGGCATCTTTGGGTAATTCACATGGCAAATTATCAACAGCCATCACTGTAATAGCGTCTTTGGCATCAAAAGCCACTTCCTTTTCAGTTTGTGGGTTATAGCCGTAAAAAGGTTCTGCAATGGTTGAAGGCCTAATGGTACTCGCTACCGGACCATCAATATCACAAGAGATATCGGCCACCAAATTGATTTTAAAATCTGGCGATTTGGCGTCTTCGCGAGAAAATAAAAATGGTGCATTATTCCCGTAAAAATGGCCTGCTATAAAAAAATCGGTTTCTTTAGCAAAGGGCATAAAATTACTTTCGTAGCTACTTGGGTTTTTATAAAATTCATACCGCTCTCCTACCTTTCCATCTTTGCGCTTGTTGTATTCCATCACATCAATCATACAATAAACAGGTTCGCTAAAATTCATTGTGAGATATTGTGCATGAGAAATTTCTTTTATGTTCAAATGGTCTAAAATCTCTTTGGCACCTTGGGCTACTTTTCCTGTGCCACTTAGTAAGATTTTAATGGTAGGGACGCTGATCTTATCCAGTTGAGATTTAACCGCTTCTAAATCTGCTAAGGTTTCAACCTTGGTCAAATTGAATAATTTATCACGTAACCCTAAACCTCTAAAACCATTATATGCACCAACCAATCCCGCGTATCTGCCAAAACCAATAAGGCGATTGTTGCGCTCATCTACCAATGTTTCATGGTCGTAAAGTGTGATATTTTTTTCTAAAATTGCACGTAACAAGTTGAGATTATAAGGCTGCTTTTTTATAGTATGACTAAAAAAGAAATAGGTTTTATCAGGAATTAATGCTGATATAGGCACTTCTTTCACTCCAATCATAATATCGACGTTTGACACATCCTCCACAACTTCAAAGCCCAGTTTTTGATAAGCTTCGTCAGGAAATATTCGTATATCAGAACGCTCTACAACATATTTGGCTTTTGGAAATTGTTGTTTGGCTTTTAATAAGGTTTCGGGTGAAAAGACCACACGGCGGTCGGGTGGATTTTTACGTTCGGTGATGATGGCAAATTTCATATTGACATTAGGTTTAATAACTGACAAAAGTGCTGAGAAATTAATTTGGAATAATTTTTGAACAAAAGTAAGAGATTTAAAAGGTTGCGCAAGTTTTTTTGTAATTTCGCAACCCGCTTTTCAACCATAGCAGGTTGTTAAGTGATTTAAAATGTTCTTTTAAGGGGTCGACTGGTTTTGACAGCGAGATTAATAAACTGGTAAGCACGTCGTGTAATGACTTTGAAACACGTAAAAGGCTAGGTCAACATTTTAAACGGCGAAGATAACTACGCTTTAGCTGCTTAATCCGAATCACAGTAGGATGAGCCTTGTCTGCCTAGGGTAGAAAGCTAAATGTCTCTGGAAAGCCTTGGTTGGTGGCGTTCCGCCAAGAGGCATCGTAAAAATTAACTAAGATTGGGTAGCGCTTTGATGCCCTTTCGAGATTAAGAAGCTAAGTTGTAGGTAGAGTGTTTTTAATCAGCCTACAAACGAAAACTATGAAAAAACTAAGCGTGTAGAAAGCTACTTTGTTACTTGTTTGGACGAGGGTTCGAATCCCTCCGACTCCAC